>DASROG010000408.1:0-6287 GCA_035646995.1 Myxococcaceae bacterium | reverse complement strand
TCGGTGAGCAGGCCTTCGACGTGGCGCGAGGCGCCGTCCTTGCCGCCGGCATGCCCATCGCCGTCCCGGGCAAGACGGTGAACCGGCTCTGCGGAAGCGGGCTCACCGCGGTGGCGGACGTGGCCAGCGCCGTCGTCGCGGGGCAGATCCAGCTCGGCGTCGGCGGCGGGGTGGAGTCGATGACCCGCATCCCCATGGGCTCGGACGCGGGCTTCGGCGACGGCCCCACCTCTCCGCGGCTCGCGGAGCAATTCCCCGATCTCGCCCACCAGGGAATCTCGGCGGAGCGCATTGCCAGGAAGTGGTCGCTCTCCCGCGGACAGCTGGACGAGTTCGCCGCCGCCTCGCAGAGCAAGGCCATCGCCGCGCGCGCCGCCGGCTGGTTCCGCGAGGAGATCGCCCCGGTGCCGGTGCGAGACGCCGATGGCAGCACTCGCCTCTTCGCCGAGGACGAGCACCCGCGCCCCGGGACCACCGTCGAGACGCTCGCCGCCCTCAAGCCCAGCTTCCGGGAGGACGGCGTCATCCACGCCGGCAACGCCTCGGGCATCGTGGACGGCGCGGCGGCGGTCGTCGTCGCCTCGGGCGAGGCGGCCCGGGCGCTCGGACTGCGGCCGCGGGCGCGCATCGTCACCACCGCGGTGGTCGGCTCCGACCCGGTCCTCATGCTCACCGGGCCCATTCCCTCCAGCCGGCTCGCGCTCGAGCGCGCGGGGTGGAGCGTGGATGACGTGGATCTCTGGGAAATCAACGAGGCCTTCGCCCCCGTCCCCATCGTGGTGGGTCAGGAGCTGGGCATCTCGCTCGACCGCATCAACGTGCAAGGGGGGGCCATCGCCCTCGGTCACCCACTGGGCGCCACCGGGGCGATGCTCCTGGCCACGCTCCTCGGGGCGCTGGAGCGGCGCTCGCTCCACCGGGGGGCGGTCACCCTGTGCATCGGCTACGGAATGGGCATCACCATGCTGGTCGAGCGGATGGAGCCGACCCGGGGGTGAGCCAGAGCGCACCGGACCCGACACCTCCGACCGGGGGACGCGTGGCACGGGGCGGGGCTAGGCACTAGCCTAAGGCTCGTGGACCTGCTTCCGGCCCCAGCGCCCGAGGTCTTCCGGCCCCGGCCCGTCCTCGCCGCGGCGATGGGAACCGCCGCGCTGCTCTGGCTATTCGTCCTCATCTACCTGATGCAGTTCGAGGGCGTTCCCGCGAAGACCTTCATCTCCGCCATCTTCTTCGTCGTCTTCTTCGGGGTGTCGCTGACCTACTACGCGCGGACCGCCATCGTGGTCGACGGGGGGGGAGTGACCTACCGCGGGCTGGTGCGGACCGACTACTTCGCGTTCCGGGACATCCTGAAGGTCGACATCCTCCCCGGCCCGGTGACCGTCTACGCGGTCCGGGGCCGTGGCCGCGGGATGCACTTCACGAGCTTCTTCACCCAGCACCGGCGTCTGATGGAGCTGCTGGTGGAGCGGGCGGGCCTGTCGCGGATGCGCTGATCGCGGCCGGCCGCTCCGCCGGCTCCTGGTGGGACGTCCCCGGGTCCGTCGGCCCTCTCCGGTAGTGCAGGAGCGAGCGACCCACCTCCAGCACGTCGCCCTCACCGAGGAGCTGGCCCGACCGGAGCCACCGCCCGTTGCGCCGCGTGCGGTTGCTTGCGCCGAGGTCCCGCACCCGGTGGCCGCGCCTCTCGAAAACGAGCTGCAGATGCCGTCGCGACACCGCGGCGTCTCCGAGCCGGACCGCGCATGCCGGCGCCCGTCCCAGCTCCGTGACCGGTCCTGCCAGCAGGAAGACGGCGCCGGCGTCCACCCCCGCGACGCAGACCAGGGCCGGGGCAGCCGACGAGGCCGGTGCGGCCCCCGCCTCGAGCAGCGACCGGACCAGCGCGAGCGTTCCCGGAGCCTCCGAGGGCAGCTCGACCCACAGCTGAGCCTGCCGCGACAGCCCGATCCGTTCGCCCGGAAGCAGCAAGCGCCGGACGCCGGGACCGAGCACCGCGCGCCCCACGGGGAGTGCCCGGGTGCACCGGACCCACGCCCGATCCGGCGCGAGGTCGAGATCGAGCAGTCGCGGCGGCAAGCCCGGGAAGCGGATGCCGTCGTCGTCGGCGCCGCCGACCGTCCAGGTCCCGGGCTGCAGCTCGAGCTCGGACCTCACTCCGCGTGCCTCGAACCGGAGGTGCATGCGCGTGGCCCGTGGCAACGGCCGTGCCGGCGGGCGGCCTCGAGCGAGTAGGGTGCAGCCGGTGCGCCTCCCGCCCTCGACACTGCTCCTCTGTCTCGCGCTCCTCGCCCCCGCGTGTCGCGACGAGCAGGCCGGACCCCGTCCGCGTGCCCGGGCGCCGGCGTCCGGGGCGACGGAGGCGGCTGCAGTCCAGGGCACCTGGGCCGGTGGGGCCCTCCGCTACCTGGGAACCCGCGTCGAGCGGGGGACGAACGACCGCGGACAGGACGCGGTGCGCCTGACCCACCGCTTCGAGGCCACGCGGAAGCTCGAGCCGGGGTGGCAGATCTTCGTTCACCTCGTCGATTCCCGGACCGGCCAGATGCTGGGAAACGCCGACCATCCACCGCCGCGACCCCTGGAGCAGTGGCCGGTGGGCTCGCCGGTGCAGGACGTCCAGGTCATCGCCCTTCCTCCGGGAGCGCCGGAGATCCAGGTGCTGCTCGGATTCTGGCACGACGACCAGCGGCTCCCCATCGACCAGCCGGAGGCCCAGGACGGCCAGCAGCGGATGCGCGGCCCGGTCATCGGGGGCGGCGCTCCTCCGGTGCCGGAGGCCCACATCCGGAAGACCTCGACCCCGCCGAAGCTGGATGGCGTGCTCGACGATCCGGTGTGGCAGGTCGCGACTCCGCTGACGCTGGTCGACAGCATGGACGGACGGCCCGCGCCGCTCCGGACCACCGCCAGGATCGCCTGGGATGACCAGGCTCTCTACGTTGCCTTCGATTGCGAGGACCCGGACGTCTGGGGCACGTTCCGGAAGCGCGACGAGCCGCTCTACACGCAGGAGGTGGTGGAGATCTTCCTCGATGCGGACGCGGACGGACGGACCTACGACGAGATCGAGGTCAGCCCGCACAACGTGGTGTTCGACGCCTACTTCCCGGCCCGACGGCAGGGAATGGATCTCTCCTGGGACTCGGGGCTGGAGAGCGCGGTGAAGGTGAACGGCACGCTGGACGACGCTTCCGACCGCGACCGCGGCTGGACGGTGGAGATGCGCATCCCCCTCGCGAAGCTGCACTCCGTCCCCCACCTCCCGCCGCGTCCCGGTGACCGGTGGCGCTTCAACCTCTACCGGCTCGAGTTGCCCGACCGGAAGAGCGCACAGGGCCAGGCCTTCTCGCCGCTCTTCGTCGGCGACTTCCATGCCGTGGACCGGTTCGCGTGGCTCGTCTTCGAGCCTTGAGCGTACTCAGGGGATCGCCAATGCTCGCCCGGTGCAGATCCAGCGCTCCGACGGAGAGCTGCCCAGGCGGCCGCAATCCTTGTCATCACTGCGGGCGCGCTCATCCTCACGTGTCGCTCGCTTCGATCCTGATGGCGGTCAATCCGCCTCTCGGATGGTGAGAGCTCGTGGTCCTCCTATCTGGTGACGCTCACCGGCGCGGTGGTCAGGTGGCTCGGGCGGAGGGTGCTCCGCTTGCCGAGCGGCGACTGACCGCCGGGCTCAGCCGGTGCGGAAGTCCCAGCGGCTCTCCGCCTCGCTCGGAGCGCGGGGGTCTCCGAGGAAGTGCAGGTAGCCCTGCAGCTCCAGCGTGTCGACGACCGACTCGGCCTCGAGCTGGCTGAAGCCGTGCAGGTCGACCAGCGCGTCGCGCATCTTCGCCTTTCCGCGCAGGTACCCCACCGGCTCTCCCGGCCCGAGCGCGCGGTGGAGGTCACGGCTGAGCGCGGCGAGGTCGAGGTCCTCGGGGATCATCGCCCGACGGTGCACTGGCCCCCCCGGCGCCGGCAAGTGGCCGGGCGGCGAGCGACCCGACCCGCCCCCGGAACGTCTCCCACCGGACGCCGGAGTGGTCGAGCGATACCCGGATCGCCCCCTCCACGTCGGTGCGCAGGACCTCCGCCCCGCTTGCCCGCCAGCGCTCCACCACCTCCGGTGCGGGCAGGCGAAAACGATTCCCTCTGCCGTCCGAGAACAGGGCCAGCCACGCACCGCTGGAGGTGACCAGCCGGGGCGAGCTCGAGGTGCGGGAGCCGTGGTGAGGCACCTTCACCACGGTGCTTGCCACGGGGGCCCACCCCTCCTCGGCCGCCGCGCCCGCGTCGCCGGGAAGCAGCACCGAGCGCCCCGCCGCGCTCACATGAAGCACCAGGCTCCGGTCGTTCACCGTCCGGAGAGTGACCGCGTCTCGCGGGGGCGAGAGCACGTGGACGGTGGCCTCTCCCAGCGTGCGCCGTTCGCCCGCCGCCAGCCACTCCACCCGGGCCGCACCAGCTGCGCCGAGGAGCGCATCCACCAGCGGCCCGCGCTCGATGCCCGCCGGGAGCCAGAGCCGGTCCGCCGGTACCTCCCGGAGCACGGTGAGGAGCCCGAGCGCGTGGTCCGGATGCGGGTGGGAGAGCGCGACCACGTCGAGTCGCCGGATGCCGCGCTCGCGCAGGTAGGGAAGGACGATGCGCGCGCCGGGATCGGCGCCGTCCGGCACGCCCCCGCCGTCCACGAGGAGGTGCGCGCCGCGGGAGGAGACGACGAGTGCATCGCCGTGGCCCACCGGCAGCGCGGTCAGCTCGAGCGGTGGGTGCGGCCCGAGGAGGGGGCGCGCGAGCACCGCCGCCACGGTCGCGGCCACCACCCAGCCGCTCCGCCGGACACCGAGCGCCACCCCCAGCAGCCCGAGCGCGAACGCCAGTGCGGCGGGCCAGGGAAAGGCGGGCGAGGAGAGCGTCCCCAGTGGCACCGCGGCGCCGGCGCTGACGAGCGCGAGCAGCGCCCGGGCGGCGAGGGAGGCCACGGCCAGTGGGAGCGCGGCGAGCGCCGGGGAGAGACAGAAGGCGCCGGCGGTCACCGCGCAGGCGAGGGTGAGGACGGAGGCGACCGGCAAGGCGAGGACGTTCATCGCCCACCCCACCAGCGAGATGCGGTGGAACGCGCTCGCCACCAGCGGAATCGAGGCGAGGGTGACCGCGGCGCTCGCGGCGCAGACACCGAGGAGCGCCTCCCGGACCTGCTCGAGCGCCCGATGCCACCGCTGCGGCCGAAGCGGGTCGGGTGAGGGCACCGGCACGAGCGCCCGGAGGCGGGGGGCGAGGAGGACCAGCGCCAGCACCGCGATGAAGCTGAGCTGCAGCGAGAGGTCCTGCACCGACGCCGGATCCACGGCCAGGAGCACGCCCGCGGCCAGGGCCAGCGCGTTCAGCGCGTCGGTGTGACGCTGCAGCGCGCGTCCGACGAGGACGAGCGAGAGCATCAGCGCGGAGCGGACCGCCGGCGGCTGGGTCCCGGTGAAGACCACGTAGCCCCAGATGAGCGGGAGCGCGACGAGCGCCGCCGGACGACGAGCGTCGAGCCGGCGCACCAGCGCGGGAATGGAGCGCAGCAGGCCCGCGAGCAGCGCGGAGAGGACGAGGCCGAGCGCCGCCACGTGCAGCCCGCTCACGCTCAGCACGTGGGCCAGGCCACTCCGGGCGAAGCGGTCCTCCCACTCCGGACCGAGCTCCGACCGCAGTCCCGCGGCGAGCGCGCACACCAGCGCCGCGTCGTCGGCGCGGAGGAGGCGCTCGCGTGTCCACTGCCCGAAGCGCTCGCGTCGGTCGGCGACCCAGGTTCGCCACGGTTCGGGCACGGAGAGCGGAACAAGAGAGCCGGAGACGGCGCGGCCAGAGGTGGAGAGGCCCCGCGCACGGGCTGCGCGACCCATGTCGTACTGCCCCCAGGAGTCTGGCCCGAGGTCGGCGCGGAGCTCGGCCCGCAGCTGGACGCGCTGGCCTGCCCGAGGTTGGAGGCCCGGTTCGCTCCACCACAGGCGGGTCCTGGCGCGTGCCGGCCGGCCGTCGACCCGGGAGACCTCGAGCACGCCCCGCCCGCCACGGGCGTCGTGGTCCACCGCCGAGAGGCGCCCCTCCAGCAGCACCGGGGTGCCGGTCGGAAGCGGGGTGGCGCGCTCCGCGCGCGATGCGAGGAACGAACCGGCGAGAGCTGCCGAGGCGAGGAGGGCGAGGTGTGCCCCGGGACGCAGCCGCGCCCACCACGCGACGCTCGCAAGCAGGGCAGCTAGGCAGCCGAAACTCAGTGGTGCAGGGCGGGCCAGGGCGGGAGCCGCGCTGCCGATGCC
>DASROG010000407.1:0-4851 GCA_035646995.1 Myxococcaceae bacterium | reverse complement strand
CGCTGGAGGCTGTCCAGCGCGCGAGCCCGACGCGCCTCGGGCGGGAGCGCCGACAGCTCCTGCGCCAGCGGCCCCCCTGCCCACCCGGTGAGCACGCCGGAGTCCACCGGGGCAGTGGTCCACCAGGTGGGCACTGCCCCGCCTGGCAGGTGCGCGAAGCCGAGGCCGCGGAGCCGTGCTCGAGGTGCGGTCGGTGTTCCCGAGCACCAGAAGTCTTCGCGGAACCGCAGGAGCAGCTTGAACAGCGGCCCGTCCACCAGCGCCCCGGCCGCGCGCTCCAGGTCGTGCAGCCGGGGTGCGAAGCGGATCGCGCCCGTCGAGCCGGCGGGGGCGCGGAGCACCCCGAGCGGGACGGTGACGATCACCGCCCGCGCCTGCAGCGGTGACAGCGAGTACCCGGTGCTCTTCCTCGCCTCCACCGACACCCGCCCCGCTGACCAGCGGATCTCCGTGACCACGGTGGAGAGCCGGAGCGCATCCGGCACCCTCCTGAGCACCGAGGCCAGGATCCGCTCCAGCACTCCAACGTATCCGCCCGCGACCCGGGCTGCCTCGTCGCCGTGAAGCGCGCGCGAGGCGCGCTCCAGCGCCCCGATGGCCTCGGCGCTGGCGCGGGTGACGTCTGCGGCGTAGTAGCCCTCGACATAGGCCCGGGCGAGCGGCGCCTCGTCGGGGCCGAGCTCCCCGGACCTCGCCCGTGCCTCCAGCACCTCGTCCACCGGAACGTCTCCGTGCAGCTCGGCCACCTGCGCGAGCGCCCTCTCCAGGGAAGGCCGCGCGTCCACCAGCCGCCCATCCCTCAGGGCGAGGTGCCGCTGTCCGCTGGGTCTCACCCGGAGCCCTGCCTTCCGCGCCCGCGTGAGCAGGCTCCGGGCCTTCCCCTGGACGAACTCCGCTCCGAGCTCGACCGCCACCGGCCATCCTGGGACGGCGCGCGTGTCGACCCGTCCTCCGATGCGCGGCCGTGCCTCGAGCACGCGGACGGCGAGCCCGGCGCGGGCGAGCACCTCGGAAGCAGCGAGCCCCGCCGCGCCTGCGCCGACCACCACCACGTCCAGGCGCTCCTCCGCCACGACGGCCGAACCTCCTCCATCACCGGGGGTGCTCGTGCTAGCAGGCAACGTGGTGGAGAGGCCCGTGCTCGTCCAGTCGACTGTCCTTTCCCGGGCGGCCGCGGGGGTGCTGGTGCGTCTCCTCCAGGCGTTCCCCTCCGCCCTGGTCGACGCTCTCGCGCGCGCGGTGGCCGCCTGCGCCCACGCGCTGGGCATCCGCCGGCGAGTCACGCTCGACAACCTCGCCCACGCCTTCCCCGAGCGCTCCGAGGAGGAGCGCCGGGTGCTCGCCCGCGCCGCCTACGCCAACATGGCGCGGGTGGTGGTGGATGCGCTGCGCGCGCTGGGCGCGAGCCGGGCACAGCTCCTGGCCGAGGTGCAGGTGGACGACTTCGGGCCGGTGGAGCGAGCGCTGGCCGCGGGCAAGGGTCTGCTGGTCGCCACCGCCCATCTCGGATCCTGGGAGCTGTTCGGCGCGGCGATGGCACAGCGGGTTCCGCTCCACGCCGTGGTGAGGCCGCTCCGCGGTGGGGTCAACGCCCGGCTGGTCGAGGCGCGCGAGCGGGCGGGCCTGAGGCTCATCCCCGCGCGCGGCGCGCTGTCCGGAATGGTGGCGGCGCTCCGGAGGAACGAGGTGGTGGCGATGCTGGTGGACCAGGCCATCGGCGGCAAGCACGCGCTCTTCGTTCCCTTCTTCGGGCGTCCGGTGGCGACGACGCCCGCGCTCTCCATGGCCGCCGTGCGAACCGGCGCACCGACGCTCGTCGTGGTGGCGCTGCGCGAGAACGGCCGGCTCCGGTTCCGGGTGGAAGGGCCCTTCGAGGTGGCGGACACCGGTGACCGGCAGCGGGACCTCTGGAACCACACCGCGCTGCTGACGGCGGCGCTGGAGCGCATCATCCGCCAGGTGCCCGAGCAGTGGCTCTGGCTGCACCGGCGCTGGAAGATCGCGCCGCCCCCGGAGGACGCGCTCCGTCTGGAGCTCCTGGCGATGGACGCCGAGGACCAGGCGGTGCGGGCCGAGCTGGTCGCCGCGGGACGGCTCTTCCAGGGCTACGATCCACGGATGGAGGCCGTGCACCGGGCTCTGGCCAGCCGGCTCGCGCGGCTGACCGAGCGCCGCGGGTGGCCGGGCCGCTCCGTGGCGGGAGAGGACGGCGCCGCGGCGGCCTTCCGCCTCGCCCACCACGCCATCGCCACCCCGGACCTCCAGCGCCGCTTCCTCGCCCTGGTGCGCGAGGCGGCCGCACGGGGGGAGGCGACACCGCTGCAGGCCGCGATGCTGGAGGACCGGGTGCGCCACCTCGAGGGCCGGCCGTCGCTCTACGGCACGCTGCTGGACTGGGACGAGACGGGGCGGCTGTCGCCCGGTCCGGTGGAGGCGCCGGGGGAACTCGACGCCCGCCGCGCGGCGCTGGGCCTTCCGCCCATGGCGGACTCCCTCCAGGCCGCCCGTAGCCGGCCGCGGGAGCCGGGGGACGTCCCGCCCGCGGACCCGGTGGAGCGCCGGCGCGAGTTCGAGGCCTGGGCGCGACGCGCCGGGTGGCGCTGACGTTCGCGGCTGGACGTCGACGTCCGACCGGGGGTCGGCAGGAGCGAGCATACGACCTACCCCTCCCTGAGGCTCGCGTGGACACCCCCCTTCAGGAATCCGGGGCGGCCGAGGAGGTCGCCTGTCACGACTGCGCCCAGGTCCAGACCCTGCCGCCGCTGGGGCCGCGTTCACTCGCCCGCTGCTGGCGGTGCGACGCGGTGCTCGATCGTCGCGAGCCCCCCGACTCCACCCCCCTGGCCCTGGCGCTGGCCGGTCTCGTCTGCGCGGTGCTGGCGAACGCCTTCCCCGTCATCGAGGTGAGCCTCGCCGGACGGGTCCGCAGCAACTTCCTGGTCAGCGGACCCCGGGCGCTGATCTCCGACCAGAAGCCGGTGCTCGCCCTGCTGGTCGCGTTCTTCTCCATCGTCTTCCCTCTGCTCTGGCTGGGTGCCGTCTCCTACGTCCTCCTCCACATCCGTGCGGGAGCGCGGTCCCGCGAGCTCGGGCCGCTGTTCCGGTTCGCGGAGCGACTGCGCCCGTGGGCGATGACCGAGGTGTACGTCATCGGTGGGTTCGTGGCCTTCACCCGGCTGGAGGAGCTGGGCCGGGTGTCGATCGGCATCGGAGGGTGGGCGGTGGCCGCGACCGCATTCCTCACCTTCCTCGTGGACCGGGTCCTCGACCGCCGGCACGTGTGGAATTCGATCCGGCCGCCGGGGCCGGTCCGGGGTCCCGGTCCGACCCTGGCCTGCCCGCAGTGTGACCTGGTCACCGGGCTGACGGAGGGCTCGCGGTGTCCGCGGTGTCGCTGTCCGATGTGGCGCCGCAAGCGGGCAAGCCTCAACCGCACCGTCGCGCTGGTCGTCGCCGGCGCGGCGCTCTACGTCCCGGCCAACATCCTGCCGATCATGGCCGTGGGAAGGCTCGGCCGGCCGACCCCGGACACCATCGTCAGCGGCATCGGCGAGCTGGTTCGCCGGGGGTACTGGCCGCTGGCGCTCATCGTCCTCTTCGCCAGCGTGCTCGTCCCGGTGCTGAAGCTGGTGAGCCTCACCTGGTTCGTGGTGGCGGTTCGGCAGGGATGGCGCTGGGCGCTCGTCTTCCGGACGCGGCTCTACCGCTGGATCGACGCAATCGGCCGGTGGTCCAACATCGACGTCTTCATGATCTCGCTCCTGGTGGCGCTGGTGCAGTTCGGGGTGCTGGCCACGGTGGAGGCCAAGGTTGGAGCGATGGCGTTTGCGGCGGTGGTGGTCGTCACCATGTTCGCCGCCGAGGCGTTCGACCCGCGGCTCATGTGGGACGCGGTGGAGGGGAGGAACGAATGACGGAGGTTCGCGACGCGCGCGTGCAGCGCCGTCGGTTCGCGGCCATCTGGCTGGTGCCGATCGCCGCGGTGGCAATCGCCGGCTGGCTGGGATGGAAGACCTACAGCCAGCGGGGGCCGCTGATCACCATCAGCTTCGCCAGCGCGGAGGGGATCGAGCCCGGTCGGACCAGGGTGTTGCTCCGCAACGTCGAGGTCGGTCTGGTCGAGTTCCTGGACCTGAGCCGCGATCTGACGCACGTCGAGGTCCACGCGCGGATGCGCAACGACCTGAAGGACCACCTGACCACCGGGACGCGCTTCTGGGTGGTGCGGCCGCGGCTGGGCGTGGGGGGTGTGTCCGGTCTGGGAACGCTCTTCTCCGGCGTCTACATCGAGATGGAGCCCGGACAGGGGCGGCGAACCGAGAACTTCAAGGGGCTGGAGGAGCCACCGGTGCTGCCTCCGTCCGGCGAGGGCAAGACCTTCGTCCTCCGCGCCACGAGCCTCGGGTCGCTGAGCCGCGGCTCGCCGGTGTACTACCGGGGCGTCCCGGTGGGCGACGTGCTCGGGGCGACCCTGGCTCAGGACTCGCAAACCGTGGCGGTGAACGTCTTCGTCCGGGCGCCGCACGACCAGCTGGTCCGGCCCGAGACGCGCTTCTGGAACGCCTCGGGCATCGAGGTCAGCACTGGTGGGGCCGGGTTCAGGGCCCGGGCCGAGTCGCTGCAGGCGGTCATCCTCGGGGGCATCGCTTTCGACACCCGGCACGAGGGAGAGAACGAGGGCCCGAGCCCGAAGGACAGCGAGTTCGAGCTCTACCCGGACAAGGACACGGCGCTGAGCGCGCCCTACGGGCCGCAGGTCTCGTACCTGGTCCATTTCGGCGGCTCGGTGCGCGGGGTGGACGTGGGAACGCCGGTGGAGCTGCTCGGCATCCGGGTGGGCCAGGTGACCGC
>DASROG010000406.1:0-2937 GCA_035646995.1 Myxococcaceae bacterium | reverse complement strand
GCCGTCGTGCCGCGGCGACAGCTGATGGATGGCCTTGGCCGCGGCACCCTTGCCGCTCCCGGTCTCGCCCACCAGGAGCAAAGTCGAGTCGGTGGAGCTGATCCTCTGGAGGAGAGCGAAGATCTGCCGCATCGGCACGCTCTTGCCGACCAGCTCTCCCAGGCGGTCCTCCACCGAGGGCGCGATGCGCACCGGGGTGAGGGTGGACTGGAAGCGGAGCTGCACGTCGCCCAGCTCGAGGAGCTGCCCGGGCTTGAGGTACGCCTCGCGGATCTGCGCCCCGTCGATGAAGGTGCCGTTGGTGGACTGGAGGTCCTGCACCAGGAACCGGTCGCCCTGGCGCTGGATGACCAGATGGTTCCGGCTCACCGTGGGCGAGTCGATCACCACGTCGTTGTCCGGCGACTTTCCGATCTTCAGCGTGTTGTCGGTGATGGGAAACGACTTCCCGACTCCATCGGTGTTCACCAGGACGAGGTGGAACTCCTGGAATCCGAGGCGCTCGGTCTGCGCGCGCAGGCCGAGGACGGTGTGTGCGGGGATGGTCGCGGAGGAACCGGTGGTCATCGCGGGGAGGGGACCATTCTACGGAGTTCGCCACGCAACGAAAGGTCCGTCCCTTCGCGCGGCTGCCGTCGCACACACCCTCTCGCACAACGGGCGGGGCGGCGGTGTGGTAGTCCGGGCCTGCAGCACGGGTCACACACATGGCGCGTGGAGAACGGCGGAGATCGCTCACCGTGGTGGGCGGAGCACGGGGCGAGGTGGCGCGGTACGCGTCGCTCCTGCCCGAGTCCGGCAGTGCGGTGCTCGTTCTCGGAGTCGCCGAGGGGCGGCTGGCGGAGGCGCTGGTCCGGCGAGGCGCCTCGGTGACCGGCGTGGATCCGAGCCCGCGCATGCTCGCCCGCGCGGAGGAGACGAGAGGCTCGCTCCCTCCGGAGCTGCAGGGCCGCCTGCAGCTGATGCACGCGGACCTGCGCTCGCTCCGGCTCCCGAAGCGTTTTATTGGAGTGTTCGCCCCGCGCGACGCCGTGGCCCTGGTCGCGACCCGCGGGGATCTGGAGGCGCTGTTCGTCACCGCTCGCGAGCACCTCGCGCCGGGCGGCAGCTTCGCCTTCGACCTCTCGCTCCCGCCCCAGCGCTGGCTCTTTCCCGACGACGTGGATCCACACGAGGGCGTGCAGCCGGAGCGCGCGGTGTTCACACCGCATCTCCACAGCCGGCGCACTCGCCAGGGCCACCGCGACATTCATCGTCTGCTGCTCCGCCACTTCACCGCCGGGGAGGTGGACCACGCGCTCGCGGTGGCGGGGCTCGAGCCGCTCACCCGGGACCGTGACTTCGAGGGACGTCCCTGGGAGCCCGGAGCGGACCGGATGGTGCTGGTGGCCCAGGCGCGGCCGCCTGCCCAGCAGACCTGATCCCGCGGTGGAGGAATCTTCAGCCGCGGGGCTTCTGTCGCTCGCTCTCCGGCGTGGACTCCATCTCGAACGCCATCTCCAGGAGGTCCAGGAGCTCGGCGCGGGCGTCGACGGTGTCCGGCGCGAGCAGCACGACCTCGACGGGAAGGCGGTCCTCGGGCGGAACGGGCTCGGGATCGATGGGCTTTCCGTCCGGGCCGAGGTCCTCGACCAGGAGATCTCCGTCACGGTGCACGGTGTATCGCCGGTACATGGCTGCCCACATATCTCCACCGGACGGAAACTTGAACCTACACCGCGCGGTGCGGAATCCTTCCTGAACTCCACGTCATGGAACTGCCGACCAGCGCCCCGCTCACCGACTGGGTCCGCCGACTGGTGGATGACGAGCCCGGCCTGCAGTCGGCGCTGGAGACGCCGGTGGTGATCTGGGAGGGCGACCTGGCGGAGGCGCACTGGGTGACGAAGCCGCCCGAGCACGCGCCGTCACCGGAGAACCCGGTGGTGTTCCTGGTGAAGAAGGTTCCGGGCCGCCCGAATCCCTTCGGCGCCGGTGTCACCATGGGTCGCGCCGAGCACAACGACCTGGTGTTCCCCCACGCGAGCGTGTCGCGGTTCCACGCCTACTTCACCCCGGACCCGACGCAGATCGCCCGATGGAACGTCATCGACGCCGCGAGCCGGAACGGCACGGTGGTGGACGGAGTGCCGATCCCGCCCAACGCCCCGGCCACGCTCGGCGGAGCGACGCGGATCAACGTGGGGGAGATGGCGCTCACCTTCCTGTCGCCGGCAGCGTTCCTTCGCTGGTTGACGAAGGTGGTGGACGCGGTCTGACGTCGCCCGGCCCGCCGTAGCGGAAGCGGTCTGGCTCCTCGAACACCAGCCCGTAGCGCGCGGCATCCGTCACCCGGGGCCACCCCCCCCGTGGAGGCGAGCAGCGCTGCTCGCCCGGGCCCATGGAGCAGAGGGCGGTGAACCGGGCCGCGCCGGTATCCGAGGCATGTCGACCGTTGCCCATCGGAACCGAGGGCGTCCGGGTGAAGAAGACCTCGCCGAACCACTGGACGGCACCTGCGACTCGGGGCGGCGACTCCCACTGCTCGGGACCGTAGAACCCGAGCCAGCCTCCCTCGAACCAGGCCCACCAGCGGTCCTCCCACAGGAGCCAGCCCACGTGGATGCTGCGGCCGATCCACGGAGAGAGATCCATCCCCGGCGCGTCACTGCTGCTCCAGGAGCGGAAACCGCCCGCGCCGTCTCGAAGCACTCCGTTGACCCACCGCTGGACGAAGAGGATGGGACGCCCATCGAGACGTTGCCTCGGTGAGACCGTCCAGCCGATCTCCATGACGTCGCGCAGCTCGGAGCCGGCCCGCACGGCGATTTCCGCCAGCGAGTGCTCTCCCGCACCCACTTCCGGCCGGAACACATCGAGGCGCGCGGCGGCAGCGGTGATCGCCCGCCGCTCACCCAGCCCGGCCCACGTCCAGCAGCCGTGCGCCTGGCACCGCTC
>DASROG010000405.1:0-5033 GCA_035646995.1 Myxococcaceae bacterium | reverse complement strand
CGTCGGGGTCGTCGCGGCAGGAGGCATCTCGGGCCGGGGCCGCAGGCCCGGCCCGGAGGCAACGGCCGGCGGAGCCTCGGAGGCGATCGGAGCGGCGGAGTCGGAGCGCGAACGGGCAGGTTCGTCGGGTGCAGGAGAGGGGCTCGGCCCCGAGCGCGGTGGAGGCGCGTCCGGGGGGCCTCTCGTGGGCGCACGCGGCTTCTTCAGGGTGGGTGCCCGCGAGGCCGCACCTCGCTCCCCGGCGGGCGGAAGGCCTGGACGCTTCTCGGTCCCCGTCCTCCGCCGTGCGTCCGGATGCCTCGAGCCGGGGGAGACCGGAGCATGGGCCGGACGCTTCTCCTGGGAATCCTCCGCGGCCGCTCCCGGCGCAGCGGCCTCCGCGGGCGGAGCCACCGGAGAACGCGACGCCGGCGGCACCGCTGGCGCCCGCTCCGCCGCACCACGCTGGAAGGGGTCATTCCCCAGGACGCGCCTGCTGCCCATCGTTCGTCAGCTCCTCACCGAGGCCGCTGCCTCGCGTGCCCCGAAGCGCGGACGGAACCCGAGCTCGGTCCGCGCCCGGCTCCCGTCCGCCACCCAGGCGTAGTGAAGGTAGTCGAGGAGCGCGCCCGGGGTGGCGGTGATTCCGACCGAGTTGAGCCCCCGCAGGGCTGCCCGGGCGAGCGGCGGGGGGAGGGGCAGGGGCACCGTCCCCGCGAGCCGGATGAGCGAGGAGAGCGGGAGCACGTCCTCGCCCACCGCGTTGAAGGTGCCGCTCACCGGGGTGACGAGCACCCGGAGGAGGAGCTCGCGCGCATCCTCCTCGTGGATGGCCTGCCACAGCGGATCGAAGCCGAGCAGGGTCGGCACCAGGGGCCGGCGGAAGTAGCGGGTGGCGGGGTTGTCCACCGTCGGGCCGAGCACCGGCGCGAAGCGCAGCACCGTGAGCCCCACTTCCGGGTGGTCCCGGCGGAAGGCCATCAGCTGCCGCTCGACCTCCACCCGGTCGGTGACGAACCGGCTCCCCGGGCACCCGTGCAGCGGCGCGTCCTCGTCGAGGAGGACCGGGTTGCCGGCCCGCGCGCCATAGGCCGCGGTGGTGGAAGGCACGACCAGGTGGCGTACACCCGCTCGCACCGCGGCGGCGAGCGTGTGGAGCGTGCCGATAACCTCCAGCTCGTGGGCGAAGGCCGCCCCGCGGGTTCGACCCTGGAGGAATGCCAGGTGATACAGGACATCGACCGGCGCGGCGGACAGGGCGCTCTCCAGCTCCGACTCGACGTCCCAGCGGGTCAGGTCCACCCGGTGGTGCTCCAGCCGGGCGCCGGTCACCGGCCGAGGGCCGAAGGTCAGCAGCTGCTCGATGCGAGGCTCGGCCAGGAGCCTCGGGAGCAGCAGCGCCCCGAACTCGCTGGTCGGGCCGGTGACGGCCACCCGCAGGGACGTGCCGTTCTCTCTGCCCATCAGGGCGCGGGGGTGTAGCGCGTCGCGCCATCCGACGCCAGCGCAGAGGAAGGCGCCCGGGTGAGCAGGAACGGCTCGCACGCCGTCACTGCATCAGGGCCGTCGTGGCCCTCCCACAAGGAGGAAGTATGGAACGATCGATCCGCAGGTCGACACGGCGGAACGTTGGAGTCGCGGGCTGCCTTCTGATGATGGCTGCGTGCGGGAGCTCCTCGGAGGAACTCCCGGACGTGGAGATCCAGGTGCTCAACGGGCAGGGTATCTCCCAGGACTCCCACCTGACGCTGCGGGTGACGACCCCGCGCGACACGGAGCGCCGACCGTTCCCCTTTGGAGAGAGCACCAACCCGGACAACTGGGTCAAGCTCCACCTGCCACTGATCCACGGGGACCTGGTCGAGTTCGCTCTGGAGACCAGCACCGGCGCAGTGGAGGTCTCGGACACCTGCACCTTCGACCAGCCGGCGGCCGGCAACTACGCCCGGGCGATCATCACTCCTCTGGACCTCGGAGGCGGCAGACACCTGGACTGCGCCGAGGGCTTCGCCTCCGACGAGCCTTAGGATGCCGGGGGTTGCGCGCCGGCGGAACGTCGGTGTAGCGCGAGCACACCGATGCCGAGCATCGCCGTCCTTCCCGACGAGCTCATCGACCAGATCGCCGCCGGCGAGGTCGTCGAACGCCCCGCCTCGGTGGTCAAGGAGCTGGGCGAGAACGCGCTCGACGCCGGCGCCCGCTCCATCCGCGTGGTCCTCGAGGGCGGAGGCAGCCGGCTGATCGAGGTGACCGACGACGGCTCGGGGATGTCTCGCGAGGACGCGGTGCTCAGCGTCCGGCGCCATGCCACCAGCAAGCTGCGCGCCGCGGAGGACCTGCTCGCCATCCGGACCCTCGGGTTTCGCGGCGAGGCACTGGCCGCCATCGCCTCGGTCTCCCGGCTGGTGCTGCGCACCGCCCTGCACCGGGCGCCGGAGGGGACCGAGGTCGTCGTGGACGAGGGGGAGCCGCAGGTCTCGGTGGCCGCGGCACGTCCGGGGACGCAGGTCCGGGTGGAGGACCTGTTCGGCGCGGTGCCCGCCCGCCGGAAGTTCCTCCGCCGGACCGAGACCGAGCTGAAGCACGTGGAGGACGCGGTCCTGCGCCTGGCGCTCGCCCACCCCGAGGTCGCCTTCCGCCTCGAGCACGATGGCCGCCCGGTCCAGGTCCTCCCGCCGAGCCCCGGCGATCTCCGGGAGCGGATCGCCACCACGCTCGGCCCCGAGGTGGCGCCGTTCCTTCTTCCCCTCGAGGAGCGGAGGCTCGGGCTGCGCGTCCACGGGGTCATCGCCTCGCCCGAGTTCAGCCTCTCCTCGGCCCGGTCGCTCTACGTCTTCGTGAACGGCCGCCACGTGCGTGACCGGACGCTCCACTTCGCCGTTCACCGCGGCCTCGCCCCCTCGCTCCCCGCCGGGCGGCAGCCGGTGGGGGTGATCTTCGTGGAGATCGAGCCCTCGCGGGTGGACGTCAACGTGCACCCCCAGAAGCTCGAGGTGCGCTTCGCCGACGCCGCCGAGGTGACCGAGGCGGTCCAGGCCGCCATCTCCCGGGCGGTGCTCCGGGACTCGCTGGCCAGCAGCCCCGGGAGGCCGCCGCCCTCGCCGGACTACGCCGCGGCCGTGGAGCGCTTCCTCTCCCGTGCCTCGGCCGCCCCGCTGCCGCTGCCCGAGGTCCAGGACCGGCCGCCGGCGCACGGCGAGGCGCTGCCCGACCGGGACGCCACGCCCGCGCCGGGCTACTTCGCGGCGCTGCGTCCGCTGGGAACGCTGCGCGGGCGGGCGCTGGTCTGCGAGGGCCCCGGGGGCTCTCTGGTGGTGCTCGACCTGCACGCCGCGCGCGAGCGGGTGCTCGCCCAGCGCCTGGAGCGCGAGGCCGCCGCTCCCGTGGCGGCGCCTCTGCTCGGCGCGGCGCTCGCCCTCACCCCGGCGATGGAGTCCCGGCTCTCCGCGCGCCGCCAGGAGCTCGCCGACGCCGGCATCGTGGTCGAGCCCTTCGGCCCCGACGCGTACCGGCCGGTGGCCGCGCTGGAGGGTGGGCAAAGAGCGCCGGAGGTGCGAGCGGCGCTCGCCTGCGCCGCCGCCACCGAGGGGCGCGAGCCGTCGGCGGACGAGATTCGCCAGCTGCTGGCCGCGCTCGACGCGACGGATCCCGTTTCGCGGGTGCGACATCGCCGGGTGGTGGTCGAGGAGCGCGCGGTGCTCTCGCTGCTGCCCTGAGCAGGGCTGAAGCGCGGTGTTGCGTGACCAGGGAGGCGAGCGAGCGGCGCTTGGAATACGGCCTCCGAGGTGGTCTGTTCGGAGCCGCTCACCCGCTGGACGAGAGGACACGTTGGGGACGGACCTGGAACGAGAGCTGGCGGACATCCGCCGTGAGGTGATCGAGGGGCGCAACCTCGTCATCCGCACCGACAACCTCCTGAAGACGCTCCACTCCGAGGTGAAGGCGTTCGGCGCGAGGCAGAAGGAGTTCGAGCGCCGCCAGATGAGGTCCTCGGCGGCGGCGTACGCGCTGTTCGCGCTGCTCGCCGGCACCGCGGCGGTGCTGCTCTCCGGCGCCCGCGCCTCGGCCGCCAACGGCGAGCGGGACAAGGCGGTCGCGGAGCTGAAGACGCTCACCCAGGGCATCGAGAAGGAGCGCGCCGACCAGACCGCAGTCGCCGCCGCCCGGCGCTCGGCGACCGAGGCTTACCGGATGATGACCGAGCTGCCCGGTGACCGGCGACTGGAGGGCATCACCGCACTGGCCAAGGTGGACCAGAGCAAGCTCGACCCGCTCGAGCGTCAGGCGCTCTCCGACCGGGCCGCGGCGCTCCGGCGCGAGCTGGGGCAGACCGCGTTCGAGCGGGGCAAGGCAGCGTTTCGCCGCAACGAGTTCGCCGCGGCCACCGAGGACCTCTCGCGCTTCCTGGCGATGCAGCCCACCGAGCCGGAGCAGCTCGAGGCGTCGTTCATGCTCGGCAACGCGCTCGTGCAGCAGCGCAAGTACGAGCCGGCGATCGGACCGCTGAAGACCTTCGTGGAGAAGGACCGGCGGAGCAAGAACCGCGAGTGGGCGATGACCTTGCTCGCCCAGGCCTACGAGCAGACCGGGAAGCCGGAGCAGGCCGCGGCCGTGGCCCGGGAAGCGCTCGGGATGTACCCCGTCTCGCAGTTCACCCCCATGCTGAAGGCCCGGCTGGCGGCCGCCAAGCGCGCCATGTCCGGGGGCGACGGCACTGATGCGGGCGTGACCACCAACGGACCCAGCGGCGACGCGGCACCTCCGACGGCGGCAGCGGTGACCCCAGCCGCCGCCCCCGCACAGCCCACGGCCGCTGCTCCGGCCACGGCCGTCGGTCCGCTGGCTCGCCCCGATGGCGGGACCGCCGCGCCTCGGTCCCGTCCGGCGTCGTTCAAGACCGCAACCGAATCCTCCGCCGGCCTGCTGCCGCCCGGCACTCCCAGCGCGCCGGCGCGCCAGCCCTGAAGCACCCTGGTCCGTGGCCCGGCCCCCGCCCGTGGGTGATCCCCGCTACCGCCCGTACCGGGTGTCGGTGATCGCGGTCTACCTGGTGG
>DASROG010000404.1:0-8542 GCA_035646995.1 Myxococcaceae bacterium | reverse complement strand
GAGGTGGTGTCCGAGCCTCCACCCCCTTCGCCGGCCGAGCCGCCCCCGCTGGAGCTCACTCCGCCGACCGTGCCCGCGACCCGGCCGAGCACCGCCACCGAGTGGCTGGCCGCGGCCCGGACGGCGGCGGAGGCGCGCGACTACGACCGGGCCCTGCGGCTCCTCGCCTCGGTGCGGGACCGCGCCTACCAGGCAGAGGCTCAGACCTTGCGCCGGACCTGGCGCGCCGAGGCGACGGCGGCCCGGGCGGTGCGGAGCGCGCGGCGGGAGCTGGACCTGGGCCGGCCCTCGGCGGCGTCGAGGAAGCTCGAGCCGGCCCGGAACAGCCGGGCCTGGGCCTCGGAGGTGGCGGAGCTCCGGGCGGAGATCGCCGCCGCCCTGAAGAACCCGCGCAAGCCCCCCGCCCGGACGGCCAGCGCCGCGGACGTGGAGCGGCTGTACCGGGAAGGGAAGGTGCTCTACGACGGGGGGAACGTCGGGGAGGCCGCTGGACGGTTCGAGCGCTGTCTCGCGCTGGACCGTGCCCACCCCCGGTGTCACCTGATGCTGGCCACCTCCTACGCCCGGGGCGGGGATACCCGCCGGGCCGAGTCCCACTACCGCCGGTTTCTCGACCTGGCTTCGGCCGACGACCCAGCCGTGCCCAGGGTGAAGAAATTCCTTGAGGATTCGGACGCCGAGAAGAAGGCTAGGGCCTCCAGCGCGATGCCGCAGCGCTAGGAGGGGCGATGCAGATCCGCATCCTGGTGGTCGACGACGAGAAGGAGACCGGCGACTACCTCCAGCTCTTGCTGACGAAGGCGGGCTACGAGGTCGTGGCGCTGACCGATCCGACGCAGGTGATGGACCGGCTGCGCGCGGAAGATTTTCACCTGGTCATCCTGGACATGATGATGCCCCAGATGTCCGGAACCGAGCTGCTGGAGAAGATCCGCAGCTATGACTCGGACATCGCGGTCATCGTGGCAACGGCCCACCCCGCGGTGGAGACCGCGGTCGCCTCGCTCAAGGCGCAGGCGTCGGACTACGTGAAGAAGCCGGTGGAGCCCGAGGAGCTGCTGGCCGCGGTGGAGTCGGCGCTGGCGAAGAAGGGCCTCTCCAAGGATCCGGAGGCAGAGCTGCACCGCGCAATCGGCCGCACCATCCGCGAAGCCCGGAAGTCGCAGGAGCTGACGCTGAAGCAGCTCGCGCGGCGTACCGGTCTCTCCGTCTCGCTGCTCAGCCAGATCGAGCGTGCAGAGTCGAGCGCGTCGATCAGCTCCCTGTACAAGATCGCCTCCGCGCTGCGGCTGCGGATGGCGGAGCTGTTCGGCGGCGCCTGACGGCGCGGAGTCCCCGATGGAGCCGTGGGACGGAGCGACACCGGACCTGACGGATCCGGGGACCGTTGCGCTCTACGACGAGGTGTCTCTCTGGTCCGCCCCGTTCGGGCAAGTGCTGCTGGACGCGGTCGAGCTGCGGCCCGGGCTGACGGTGCTGGACGTGGGTTGCGGCAGCGGGTACCCGCTGCTCGAGCTGGCCGAGCGTCTGGGTCCCGGCGCGCGCCTGCATGGAGTCGACCCCTGGGCACCGGCGATGGAGCGGCTCCGGACGAAGGTCGCCGCGTGGGGGCTGGAGCGCGCTGTGACCTTGCACGTCACGGCGGTGGAGTCGCTCGGGCTGCCCGCGGCGTCGATCGACCTCGTGGTCTCCAACAACGGGCTGAACAACGTGGCGGACCTGCCGCGTGCGCTGGAGGTCTGCGCGGGTCTCGCCCGCCCCGGCGCTCAGCTGGTCTTCACCGCGAACCTGCCCGGGACGATGGCCGCGTTCTACGACGCGCTCGGCCGGGCGCTGGACGAGGCGGGGGTGGAGGACGGGCAGCGGCGGATCGCCCGGCACATCCGGGCCCGCCGCCGGCCGGCGGAGGAGCTGGTCGAGCTGACTCGAGCCGCCGGGTTCGACGTGCAGGACGCGAGCATCCACGCCTTCCGCTGGTCGTTCGCGAGCGCCGAGGCGCTCTTCCGGCACCACTTCATCCGGCTGGCGTTCCTCGAGCCGTGGCGGGCGATCGTGCCGGAGCAGTCGAGGCCCGAGGTGTTCCGCTCCGTGCTCGGTCTGCTGGACCGGGACGCGCTCCGGCTGGAGGTCCCCTTCACCTGCATCTCCGCGCATCGGAGGTGACCCGTCGTGCCCCGCGGGGGGCACGATCTGTTTCGACCCGACGATTCGGCCGGCGCCGAAGCAAGCCGCATCTCTCCGGGCTCAGGCTTGGACCTCCGGCGATTCAGTCCGGAAGGAGGCCGAGCCATGAAGCCAGAGGTCATCCGCGTGGAACCGCTGTCGACATACCTGGAACGAAGGAAGGCACCTGCCTCGGTGGTGACGCGCCATGGCGACACGCTCTTCGTTTCCGGCCTCCCGCCGTTCGACCCGCAGACGGGCGAGATCGTGGACGCGCCCCTCGAGCGGCAGACGGAGATAGTCCTCGAACAGCTGAAGCGCTGTGTCGAGGCCGCCGGCTCCTCCCTGGAGAAGGTCGTGAAGTGCACCGTCTACTGCACCTCGGTCGAGAAGTTCGCCGCGGTCAATGCGATCTACGCCCGGTACTTCCCGAAGGATCCTCCTGCGCGCACGATCGTGAACGTGCCCGCCTGGCCCTTTCGCTTCGACATCGAGATCGAGTGCATCGCGACGGTCTGATGTACCTGGGCTACGCCAAGGCACTTCGCTCCGAGCTCGAGAAGATCGACGGGTTCGTTGGGGCGCTCCTCGGCGCACGCGAGCGGATGTCTTCAGCTTCCTCCGCGCTGGGGGAAGCCCATCCGGCGGACGATCTCCTCGTAGCGAGCTTCGCGCGCGAGCTCGGGGCTCATGCGAGGCCCCATGTTGGCGAAGACCATGTTCGGCGTTCGGTCCTCGAAGGCCTTCTCGTACCACCCCAATGCCTCCTCCATCTCGCCGAGGGCAACGTGAATGGAGGCGAAGGTCACCGGATCCACGTATTGCGCCTTTTCGAGCACGTGGAGCTCCTGGAGCTTCCTGCGTGCACGCGCGTTCTCGCCGCAGAGCGCATAGTTGGTGCCCAGCCAGGAACGAGACAGCGGTGCCGGGCCGCTGGCGATCCGTTGCTCGGCGATCTCGGACTGGGCAATGGCCTCGGGGCACTTCTTCTGGAGGGCCAGTGTGCGACCGAGCTTGATGTAGCCCCAGGTCCAGTTGGGATCGATCTCGATCGTCCGGCGAAACTTTGCCGCCGCCTGCTCGAGCTCCCCGCGAAAGAGGTAGTTGATCGCAGCGTCGTGCACCGGACCGACCGACATCGGGTCGAGCCGCGCGGCTTCCAGACTCTGCGCAAGTCCCTCGTCGAGACGACCCATCGCTGTCAGGAAGTTCCCGAACTCGTGATGAACCGTGACGCTTCCAGGGTTGAGAGCAACGGCGCGGCGGAATTCGACCTCCGCCTGTGCCCAGTTCCATTCGAAATAGAAGTGGATGAGACCGAGCGCTGCGTGTGCCTCGGCGAGGTCGGGGTCGAGCTCGAGCGCGCGGTTCACCGCTGCCCGTGCTTTCTCTACCGCCCCCTTTCGGTCACTCGCGCGAAGAAAGGCCTGGATGGTGTAAGCCTCGGCAAGCCCCGCGTGCGCCAGCGCAAAGTCCGGTGCCTTCGCTATGGCTTGCTGGAAGTAGGCAATCCCGCTGTCCATCTGCTGCTGGGTGCCTGTGCCCACCACCCTGTCCCGCCCCTTCAGGTAGAGGCGGTAAGCTTCCGGGTCGTCGGTGGCGCGCTGGACGAGCTTCTCCCTCTCCTTCCCGTTGAGCTGACCGCGCAGGGTGCGAGCGATGGTGGTTGCAATCTCGCCTTCGACGGTGAGCACATCGTCGACTCGCCGGCTATATCGCTCACCCCACAGGTGCCTGGCGTCGTCCACGCTCACCAGCTCCGCGGTGATCGCCAGGTTGGAACCCCGCTGAGACAAGGTCCCGACCAGAAGCGCGTCGACACCCAGCTTCTTGCCGATCTCCTGGGGCTCCACGGTCCTCCCCTTGAACGCAAAGGCGGAGGTCCTGGAGATCACGCGCAGGCCCGGCAGAGTCGAGAGCTTGTCGATCAGGCTCTCGGAGATCCCGTCACTCAGGTATTCCACGCCGGGGTCGCCGGTCGTGTTTGCAAACGGCAGGACGGCGATCGAACCGATCGAAGTTCCCCGCGTCATGGCGCGGTACGCCACCGCTGCTGCGATGAGCAAGACCACCGCCACCGCAGCCGCTCTCAGGGCGAAAGCGCGACCCCTGGGATTGCGTGCCGGGACGGCCGGCAGGCGCTCTGCCGAAGCGCGATCCCGCAGCAGATTCCGAAGGTCCACGCCGAGCTCGTGAGCCGTTGTGTAGCGGCAATCCCGGTGCTTCTCGAGGCATTTGCCCACGATGCGCTCGAGCTCGGCTGGCGCATCCTCGCGTAGCTCGCCGAGAGGCGCGGGAGTTGCGTGGCAGATCTGATCGATGGTCTGAGTCGTCGTGTCACCTCGGAACGGAAGGCGACCCGTTGCCAGCTCGTAGAGGACAACTCCCAGACTGAAGAGATCGGTTCGCGCGTCCAGTTCCTTGCCCAGTGCCTGCTCGGGACTCATGTAAGGCACGGTGCCCATCACCACCCCGACCTGGGTCCGAATCTCGGTGCTCTGGTCGATGCCGTGGGCGTCCGAAGGTTCGTGAGTGCGTCGCGCGAGTCCAAAGTCGAGCACCTTGGCCTGGCCCTTGGGCGTCACCACCACGTTCGCCGACTTGATGTCGCGATGGATGACCCCTCGCCCATGGGCTTCCTCGAGGGCGGAGGCCATCTGGAGGCCGAGGTCGACGATCCGGTCCATCTCCAGTCGACCGTGCGTGACGAGTTCCCGAAGGTTCTGCCCCTCGACGTACTCCATGGCGATGAAGTGGGTGCCATCCTGCTCGCCGACGTCGTAGACCTGCGCGATGTTGGGATGGCTGAGCGCCGACGCTGCGCGCGCCTCGCGCTCGAAACGGTGGCGATACAGGTCGTCAGCCGCGACTTCCGGCGAGAGCACCTTGATCGCAACGATACGGTCGAGCCGCACGTCCCGAGCCCGGTAGACCTCTCCCATGCCACCAGCCCCGACGGGAGCGACGATCTCGTACGGGCCGAGGCGGCGCCCGGCGGGTAAGGCCATGGAACCCCCTTCTACGGACGCTGTGACTGCGGGGCATGCAGAGGGGCCGTACGCGCAGGTTGCGGCAAACGCGGCCACGAGTCCAGCCGATCACCCCGGGCGACGGTGGTGAGGCTTGGAGCCTGGCGAGGCTCAGCGCCCCTTCCAGCGCGGCGGCCGCTTCTCCCGCATTGCCGTCCGCGCCTCGACCGCATCCTCGGAACCGAACGCCTCGGCCCGCAGCGCCTCGAGCTCCTCACGTTCGGCGGGGTCGATCGGCGCCCGTCCGATGGCGCGCAGGGTGCGGCGCAACCCGGCGACGGCCAGCGGCGCCCCCGCGGCGAGGGTGGTCGCCAGTGCGTGGCCTCGGGCCGCGGCATCGTCGGTCACCACGTCGAGCAGCCCCCAGGCGTGGGCCTCGGACGCGCTCACCTCCGCGGCGGTGAGGAACATCCACCGCGCTCGCTGGACCCCGGCGAGCCGTGCCACCCGCCACACCCCGTCCGGCGCGTACACCACGCCCAGCCGCACCGGCGGCATGCAGAGCACGGTGTCCGTCGTGCCCACCCGAAAGTCGCAGGCGCAGGCCAGCTCGCATCCCGCGCCGAACGCCGCCCCGTGCACCACCGCCACGCTCGGCGCCGGGTGAGCCTCCAGCATCGCCAGGACCTCCTGGATCCGCGCGTCGGGCGAGCGCGCGGCGGCCGCATCCTCTCCGAGCTGTGCCAGGTCGTAGCCTGCGCAGAAGGCCGGACCGCGGGCCTGGAGCACCAGCGCGCGGACGGCGGGGTCTGGCGCCAGCGCCTCGGCGAAGGCGTCCAGCAGGAAGGGGGTCAGCGCGTTGCGCCGCTGTGGCCGCTCCAGGGTCAGCACCCGGACGCCGCCCGGCAGCCAGGAGCGTTCGAGCCGTCCGTCGCCGGTCACGGCGCCAGCACGACCAGCACGTCGCCCTCGTTCACCGGCTGGCTGGGCTGACAGCGGATCTCCTTCACCGTGCCGGCCTCGGGCGCCTCCACGGGCATCTCCATCTTCATCGACTCGAGGATCACCAGAACGTCTCCGGCGGCCACCTTCTGGCCGACGGAGACCTCTACCTTCCACACGGTGCCGGTGATGTGGGCGGGGACGTCCATCGTCAGGGGCTCCTCGGTTCAGGGTTTCGCGTGGTGCTCCAGGAAGTGAGTGTCCAGCGCGCCGTCCTGGAAGGCGCGGTCCCGCACGATGCGCAGGTGCAGGGGAACGTTGTTCTTCAGCCCCTGGATGTCGAAGCGCTGGAGCGCATCCTCCGAGCGCTGGATGGCCTCCGCGCGGCTCTTCCCGGAGACGATGAGCTTGGCCAGGAGCGGGTCATAGTACGGCGTCACCATCCCGCCCTCGGCATAGCCCGCGTCGACGCGGATGCCCTCACCCTCCGGCGGGCGGAAGACGTTCAGGGGACCGGGGCTCGGAAGGAACCGGACCGGGTCCTCGGCGTAGATGCGGAACTCCAGCGCGTGGCCGCGGCGCTGAATGTCCTCCTGCTTCAGCGTGAGCCGCTCGCCCGCCGCGATGCGCAGCTGCCAGCCGATGAGGTCGACCCCGGTGGTGAGCTCGGTCACCGGGTGCTCCACCTGAAGCCGGGCGTTCATCTCGATGAAGAAGAACTCGCCGTCGGAGACCAGGAACTCCACCGTGCCGGCGTTCGCGTAGCCGAAGGCCCGTGCGGCGGCGAGGGCGGCGTCGGTCATCCTCCGGAGCAGCTCGGGATTCTTCCCCTCGAGGAACAGCGGGCTGCCCGCCTCCTCCACCACCTTCTGGTGCCGGCGTTGGATGCTGCACTCGCGCTCCAGGACCTGGAGGAGGTTGTCCTGCGTGTCCCCGAGGATCTGCACCTCGATGTGCCGCGGCGCCGGGAAGTAGCGCTCGAGGTACACCGCGTCCCGGCCGAAGGCCGCACGGGCCCGGTCCGCGCAGGCACGGAAGGCCTTCTCCAGCTCGGCCTGGGAGCCGGCGACGGCCATTCCGATGCCGCCGCCGCCGCCCGCCGCCTTGACCAGCACCGGGAAGCCAATCCGCTCCGCGGCCTCGCTCGCGGCCCGGAGGTCGCCCACCACGCCGTCGCTTCCCGGCACCACCGGGACCCCCGCCCCGGCGGCCAGCGCGCGGGCCTGGGCCTTGTCCTTCATCCGGCCCATCGACTCGGGCGGAGGGCCGACGAAGACGATGCCCGCCTCGGTGCAGGCGCGGGCAAACTCGGCGTTCTCGGACACGAAGCCGTAGCCGGGGTGGACGGCCTCGGCGCCGGTCTCCTTCGCCGCCCGGATCAGCGCCTCGAGGTTCAGGTAGCTGTCCTTCGGAGGCGGCGGGCCGAGGCGCACCGCCTGGTCCGCCTCCCTCACGAACGGGGCCTCGGCGTCGGCGTCCGAGTACACGGCGATGGTGCGCAGGCCCATGGAGCGCGCCACGGTGCCGATGCGGCGGGCGATCTCTCCCCGGTTGGCGATGAGCAGCGAGCGGAACATGGCGGCGTCGGGCGGCGCACGCTGCCACGGCCGCCCGCGGCGGGGCAAGCATCAGGGTGGCATGGTGAGGCTCCGGATGACATGGTCCGGCCCGCCCCATGAACGTCCTGACCGTGTACCTCCGCATCTACGCCGACGCGTTCCGGCAGGCCGTCACCGGCATCCGGAAGAACGCCTGGACGCTGCTTCTTCCCATCGGACTCCTGGAGGCGAACGAGCTGGCCACGGGCCTGGTGATCGGCGCGCTGGGACGCATCGGCGGGTTCGTGGTGTGGATCGTCTGGGCCGCGGCGGCGAGCTGCTACCTGTACTTCCTCGGTGAGGTGGTGGCGAAGTCGCGGGTGAAGTTCGACGAGTTCGGCCGCAGCGTCGGCGCGTACTTCTGGTCGGTGGCCAACCTGTTCTTCGTCTACTGGATCGCCTCGCTGCTCCTCGAGCTGTTGGCGCCTCCGGCACAGCGCGGCGTTTTTCTGCAATTGCTCCAGCTCGCCGTGGTCATCCTCCTCAACGCCGCGCCGGAGGTCATCTACCAGCGCGGAAGCCACGGCGGGATCGAGACGGTGCAGCGCTCGGTCCGCTTCCTCCAGGCGAACTGGATCGAGTGGGGCATCCCCAACCTCCTGTTCCTCGCCGCGTGGTGGTTCGTCCCCCGCTACCCCCTGGCCTCGCTCGGCCTTCCGGGCACCATCATCACCGGGGTGATCGAGGGCGCTCTTCTGCACCTGGTGATGGTCTTCCGCGGCTACCTGTTCGCGGCGCTGGATGGCACGAGCCACCGGCAACGGATGTACCGGTACCGGTCGACCGGGGCGGTCTGAGCGGCTGGAGCCCCCGCGGGCGGACTAGAAGTCGCCCTGCCCCTGCCGGCGGAGGAAGGTGGGGATGTCGAAC
>DASROG010000403.1:0-3074 GCA_035646995.1 Myxococcaceae bacterium | reverse complement strand
GTGTGGAACCGCTCCCGCGCCCGGGCTGCCGCCCTCGAGCCGCTGGGGACGAAGGTCGCGGACACGCCGGCCCGGCTCATGGCCGAGGTGGACGTCGCCTGCACCTGCGTGGCGACGCCGGCGGCGCTCGAGGAGGTGGCGGCGGGGAAGGATGGGATGCTCGCCGCCGCGCGTCGGGGTCAGCTCTGGATCGACTTCACCACCATCGGTCCCGATCAGGCGCGGAGCCTCGAGCAGCGCGCCGCGGCGGTGGGGGTCGACTTCGTCGAGGCCCCCGTCACCGGGAGCAAGACCGGGGCGGAGAAGGGAACGCTCCTGATCATGGCCGGTGGAAGCACGGACGCGCTGTCGCGAGCCGAGCCGGTGTTCGGCGCGGTGGGCGAGAAGTGGATCCACTGCGGGCCGGTGGGCGCCGGCAGCCAGGTGAAGCTCGCCGGCAACGCGCTCATCGCCGCGATGCTGCAGGCCTTGGGCGAGGGCATGCTGCTCGCGACGAAGACGGGGGTGGACCCGGACCGGGTACTGGAGGTGATCCAGGCGTCGGGCTTTCGCTCGCCCTACTTCGAGTTCAAGGGCAACGCCCTCCTTCGCCGCGACTTCCAGACTCACTTCTCCATCGACCTCATGCACAAGGACCTCGGCCTGTTCCTGGAGAGCGCCGCGGCGAACCGCGTGCCCACACCGACGGCCGCCGCGGTCCGCCAGTGCTACGAGCTCGCCCGCGCCGCCGGGAAGGGCGAGCAGGACATCGGCGCCGTCATCACCGTCTTCGAGCAGCTGGTCGGCACCGAGATCCGCCCCAAGTCCTGACGCGTCATCACCCCCGGCGGGGCGCGTCACGGCGGAGCAGACCCTGCACGCCTTCACAGAGGGGTCCGTTGACAGGTTGACCGCGGCCGGGCCGCGGACGACGCCGCGTCCGGCCCCCCATGCTGGCCCTGACATAGTGATTCCAGGCGCTTGTCGGTCGTTTACCGGCTGGGCTTGCCGGCGGTCAGGGGCGCTGCTTACAGTTCGCGCAACCGCCGTCCGGAGGGTCCGCTTGGCCGACATCGGTGAGCTGGTGAAGCTGGGCGATGGGCGCTGGGCGCGCTTCCAGCAGTGCGAGGTCAGCGGCACCGGGCTCTCCATCCTCGTGGCAGTGGAGCTCGACGACCGGACGCAGCGGCTTCTCGATGCGGCCGAGTTCGGCAGCCCGATCGAGCTGGACGAGGTGCGCGAGGCGCCCCGGCTCGAGCTCGCCGACGTGGGGACGCCCAGCGAGGTCGTCGCGTCCGTCCACTGATTCGGTCGCGCGGCTTCCTACTCCACTCCGAAGAAGCGGCGCGCGTTCCGGAACGCGAGCTGCGAGACGAGCGTCCTGCCGAGGCCGGCGCGCTCGAGCAGGTGCACCGCGCGGGGAAGCCCCAGTAGATCTCCCGGCCGGTCTCCGGCGTCGCTCCCCAGGGTGAGGCGGCGGCTTCCGAGCTTCCGCACCAGCTGTACCGCGCGGTCGGCGGTGAGCTCGCCCACGTTGACGGTCAGCCCGGCCCAGTGGCCCCGGGCGAGGACGAGCGGGACCGTGCGCGCGCTGGCGTGCTCCACCAGGACCTGCCCGGGAGCCGGTCCGTGGGCGCGCACCAGCGCGAGGAGACGCCGCGTCCATCGCTCCTTGTCGAGCGCTGGGGTGTGCAGGACGACCCGGAGGGAGAGGCGGCGCGCCAGCTCCAGCTGCTCGACCACGGCCTCCTCCTCGTCCGGCCCACCGCGGTGAAAGCCGATCTCTCCCAGGGCCACCACCCTGCCGCCGCGGAAGAGGGCGGGGAGTCCGGCGAGCACGTCGTGCAGCCCTCTCCGGGGAATGGCACGGGGGTGGACGCCGAGCGCGACGTACCCCCGGATGCCGGCCCGCTCCAGCCGCGGCAGCTGCACGTCCAGGAGATCGCGGAAGTGCGCGCGGAGCCCGCGCGAGGTGGGCTCGGGGAAGTGGTGACCCAGGGCCACCGCCCACTCGACGCCGAACGCGCGGAGCGATTCGAGATCGAGGTCGGAGAGCGTCTCGGGATGGAGGTGGGCGTCGAAGAGCAAGGAAGGCCGTCGCGAGACAGTGTGGCCCGGCGACGTCTATTCTGCTCCGGCCGCCCGGGGGAGCGCACGGCGGCGATGCCGGAAGGAGGTTCGAGCGTTGCGGGTCCTCTTGATGCTGCTGGCGGTCCTCGTCCCGCTCTCGGCGTCGGCCCAGAAGAAGCGCGCCTCGAGCTCGAAGGGGCCGCCTTGCTCCGGCACGGCGTACCGACAGTTCGACTTCTGGGTGGGGGAGTGGGAGGTCCAGACGCCGAAGGGCACCCCCGCCGGCGAGAACAAGGTGGAGAAGATCCTCGAGGGGTGCGCTCTGCGCGAGAGCTGGATCGCGGTCGACGGGAGCCACGGCAGCTCGCTCACCAGCTTCGACGGGCCCGCGGGCCGGTGGACCCAGACGTTCGTGGACGACCTGGGGATGGTGCTGGTGCTGGACGGTGAGTTTCGCGACGGCAAGATGGTGCTCAGCGGGCGGCGCTCGGCCTCGCGGGGGAGCAGCATGCTGAACCGCATCACCTGGCAGAAGATGGATGGAGATCGCATCCGGCAGCGGTGGGAGCAGTCGTCGGACGAGGGCAAGAACTGGACGCTGCTCTTCGAGGGCATCTACTCCCGGAAGAAGGGCTGAGCGCGTGGAGCATCCTCCAGCGGCCCTGACGCCAGACGAGCGGGCGCTGCTCGCGCTCGAGGATTCGGTGATCGACGCGATCCGGCGACGGGACGCGGCCGCGCTGGGCGCGCTGGTGACCGAGGACTTCGTCCTCCTCGGCTCCGACGGCACCGAGACCCGGCGAGACGACTTCCTGCGGGCGGCGGTGGAGATTCCGGGGGAGATCCTCGAGCTGTCGGTGCTCCACCTCCGGGCGCGGGTGGTCGGAGGGATCGGGGTGCTCACCGGTCTGCAGCGGGGTCGGGTGCGGCTGCCCACCGGCATCGAGGTAGACGACGCGGCGTTCTTCACCGACGTCTGCGTCCGGACCGGGACCGGGTGGCGGATGGCCCTGGCGCACTCGGGG
>DASROG010000402.1:0-7367 GCA_035646995.1 Myxococcaceae bacterium | reverse complement strand
GAGCGGTGCCGGGGGCGGCTCGGGCGGCGGCGGAGGCTTCGGCGGCTCGACCTTCCAGCGGGCGAACGCGGCGCCGGTCTCGTGATCGTTCGGGTCGAGGTCCCAGACCTTCTGCAGCGTGGCCTTTCCCGCCGCGGCGTCCCCGGAGCGCATCTGCACGTCGGCGAGCGCACGGAGAACGGTGCGATCGGTGGGGGCGACGCCGAGCGCGCCCTGCAGCTCGTCGAGCGCCTTCTTGTCCTTGCCCTGCTCGGCGTAGACGCGGGCGAGGAGCAGGCGGGGATCGGGCCGATTGGGATGCGCCTTCACGCCCTTCTTGCAGACCACCATCGCTTCCATGAAGCGGCCGGCGGCGAGGTACGCCTCCGCCAGGGGTCGGTACGCATCAGATCCAGGGTCCGAGTTGAACGCACTCTCCAGCTTCGCGAGCTCCTGGGGGCTCAGCGTCTTCGCGGGCGTGGTGCTCATCGAATGTGGCGGAATCTAAAGGAAAGCACCGGTCCTTAGAAGCCGGGCGTCCGTTGACACGCCCCCGGCGGGGCGTATAGAGCCCCACGTCCCTGCCATCCGGGGGTGTAGCTCAGTTGGGAGAGCGTCGCGTTCGCAATGCGAAGGTCGTCGGTTCGATCCCGTCCACCTCCACTCACCTCGTCGTGACGCCGTGACGGGGCCCGGGAATCCCCCGGGCCCCGCGACCGGCTCCTCCCCCACCTTGCTGCCAGTCCAGATCGTCCAGTGGGACGGAGCGCGCGGGATCATCGACGGCGGGGGTCGGACCTTTCCCTTCACCCGCTCCGACGCGGTGGGCTTCCATCCGGCGGCCGGGCTCTCGGCGGTGGCGGAGCTCGGGGCGGACGGGAGCCTCGTGCGCCTCACCCTTCCCGGCCACCCGGTGCGCGCGGAGGCGCCGGCGGCACGCCCCTTCGGCTGGGCGAGCGTGCTCGTCCCCGCCGAGCTGGGAGCGAGCGGCGCCCGCTGGCACGCGGCGCTGGGGCGAGGGCTTCCCCAGGGCGCGCGCCTCACCGCGAGGGCGCTACCGGCGGGCGGCACCCTGGTCGAGGCACGCTGGCCAGGAGCGCATCTGCTGATCCGCGAGCGACGCACGGAGGACCTCGCCGGGCTGGAGCGGCGGCTCGTGCCCGGCGCGGCCTCTCTTCCGGGAGTGCTGTGGGAGGTGCTCCCCGCGGGCTTGCTGCCCGCCGAGGAGCGCCGGCTGCTGGGCCCCGAGGCGGCGGATGCCTGGGCCTCGGCGGGCGCGACGCGCCTGCTGGTCCGGGTGCTGCGGGCGGCACTGGACGCGGGCGGAACGTACCTGGTGCTCGAGCACGCCGGGCGACTCCTGCTCGGGGCGGACGACGCCCGGAGCCGCCTGGCCGAGCCGGACGACCTCGAGTCGCGCTCGTTCGGCGCTTTCATCGACTGGGCGCTGACCCCGGACCGGAGGCTCTACCGGACGCTGGGGATGCCAGTCGCCGGCGGCGAGGATCTGGAGATCGACGTCGTCCACCCCACGAGCGAGGTGGAGCTGGACAGCGCCGAGTCGGCCCTGCTCTTCGGCTGCCACCTCCAGGTCCGCGGGGCGCGGTTCCTGGAGGACGGCGAGGTCTTCTACGTTCCGAAGGACGTGCGCGTTGGACCGCGCGGGGCGAGCGCCAGCGCGAGGACGGGGTACAAGTACGTCGCCGCGCGGCCTCCGGCGCCGCCGGTCAGCGGCGGTGCTCGGCCGCGGGTCCGGCTGGTTCGCGGCTGAGCGTCAGGCCTGCCACTCGTCCGGGCCGCGCTGGTCGCGCCCGGGATTCCAGTGTCAGGCCACCTTGACGGAGGCGGCGGGCGCCTCGAAGAACTGCTCGGTCTCGGTCGATTCCTCGAGCGCCAGCGTCGAGGCCGCCCCGCCGGCGATGACCTGGGCCACCTCGTCGAAGTAGCCAGTCCCCACCTCGCGCTGGTGCTTGGTGGCGCTGTAGCCAGTGGACTCGGCGCCGAACTCGGCCTGCTGCAGCCGGCTGTAGGCCGTCATGCCCTCCTTGGCGTAGTCCCGCGCCAGGCTGAACATCGAGTAGTTCAGGGCGTGGAACCCGGCCAGGGTGACGAACTGGAACTTGTAGCCCATGGCCCCGAGCTCGCGCTGGAACTTCGCGATGGTCGCGTCGTCGAGGTGCTTCTTCCAGTTGAACGAGGGCGAGCAGTTGTAGGCGAGCAGCTTGTTGGGGAACTTCGCGCGGATGCCCTCGGCGAAGGCCTTCGCCTCGGCGATGTCCGGGTGCGAGGTCTCGCACCAGATGAGGTCCGCGTACGGGGCGTAGGCGAGGCCCCGGGCGATGGCGCACTCCAGGCCACCGCGCATGCGGAAGAAGCCCTCGGGGGTGCGGTCGCCGGAGACGATGAACTCGCGGTCGCGCGGGTCCACGTCCGACAGGAGGAGCTTGGCGCTGTCCGCGTCGGTGCGGGCGACGATGAGCGTGGGCACGTCGGAGACGTCGGCTGCGAGCCGCGCGGCGATGAGGGTGCGGATGAACTGCGAGGTCGGCACCAGCACCTTGCCGCCCATGTGGCCGCACTTCTTCTCCGAGGCCAGCTGGTCCTCGAAGTGAACGCCGGCGGCGCCGGCCTCGATCATCGCCTTCATCAGCTCGAAGGCGTTCAGCGGTCCGCCGAAGCCGGCCTCGGCGTCGGCGACGATGGGGGCCATCCAGTAGCGGCCGGACTTTCCCTCGGCGTGCTCGATCTGGTCGGCGCGCCGGAGCGCCTGATTCACCTTGCGAACGACGTTGGGGACGGAGTCCACCGGGTAGAGGCTCTGGTCGGGGTACATCTGGCCGGCGGTGTTCGCGTCCGCCGCCACCTGCCAGCCCGAGAGGTAGATGGCCTTGAGCCCGGCGCGCACCATCTGCACCGCCTGGTTCCCGGTGAGCGCGCCGAGCGCGTGGACGTAGTCCTCGCTGTGGAGCAGCTCCCAGAGGCGCTTCGCGCCCATCTCGGCGAGCGTGTACGTGATGCGGATGGAGCCACGCAGACGTTCGACGTCCGTCTGCGGGTACGGCCGGAGGATTCCCTCGAAGCGGCGGGCATGCAGCGCCTCGGTGTTACGTCCGGCAGGCGTGGGCGTGCTGCCCGCCCCTTCCTTCATCACCATCCCGATGCTCATCTTCTCGCCTCCTTGGGCGGGGGGGACCGTTTGGGCCGAGTAACAGCGCTTCAGCTGTCAATCTGTGTATCGAATGACGTGGTGCGCTGTAAAGCTGATTCTTCTCCAAAGAGTCGGCAAGTCCCCTCGGCCTTTCAGCTCGATTTTCTGCTTCCCGCACGCCAGAGCACGTCCGGGAGCCCTCGCCGTGTAAACTAGTCAAGGCGATGGGCGGAAAGGTGCGCGGCTCCTCGGGATTCGACCCGGGCGCTGGGCTCAGCGACCGGCGCCTCGGGTCAGCCCTCGCCGTCCCCGGCGGACAGGGAGACGAGTCGGCTGGGTGCGGCGTCCCCCTCGGCGGGCGTCGTCGGCGCCGTCACCTCGCCTCGAGCCTCGGCCTCGGTCGGCTCGGTGGCCTCGGGCCGCTTCTTGGGCGTGGCGGCGCCGCGGCAGCTCCGGCACCACGGCTGGTTGCGGATGGCGCCGTCGGGCATCTTCCGCAGCCCGAACTGCGCCAGAGGCCGGATCTGGCGACACTTGAGGCACATGAGGGTGATGAGCACCTCGTGCCCGTCGGCGTCGAAGACCGCGCTCGCCCGGCGCTTCTTGGGGCGCGTGCCCTCCGCGGTGCGGGGCCGGCGCGCCGGCGGCACGAGGGCGGGCGTCACCTTGTAGAGCATGGTCCCCTGGATCAACCAGGAGCCCCTGACACCCTCCGCAGACGCCAGTCGATCAGCGGCGTTGGCCGCGGCGGAGGGCCAGGACGGCCAGCAGGGCCACCAGACCCGCCAGGACTCCCACCCCGCCGGAAGCGCTGGAGCAGCTCGAGCTCTCGGGAGGGGGGACGAAGGGCGAAAGGTCAGGGGGCAGGTTCGGGTTGTTGTTCGGTCCGCAGCTACCGCCGTCGCACCCCGCGTCGGGAGGACCTCCGTCCGTGGGGAGGCCGCGCGGGTCGGTGATCGGGTCGATGACCAGCCCGGCGTCCGGGGGGATGGCATCCCAGCGCACAAGCGCGAGACCCCGGTTGGTCGCATCCCCGAGGGCGATGACCCCGGCCGGGAAAGTGCTGCCGGCGTCGAGGTTGGTGACCGCGACTCCGGTCGGAGCAGTGAGCGGCCCCAGCTGGTCCTGGGCAATGACCCGGAATGCGCCGGGCAGCGGATCGAGCTGGAGGCGGTCGTAGATGGTCAGGCCGGCGGCGCTGGTGACGAGCAGGTAGGCCGCAGTGCTCGCCTGGTAGACGGCGAGCCCGGTCACCGGTGGGGCGAGCCGGCCCTGGCTGACGAGAGCGGTGTCGAAGAGGTTCGGGCCAGCGTCGAGCCCGGCGTTGAGGATGTAGAGATTCCCGAGGGTGTTGCCCCCCACCAGCACCTTGTCCCGGAACCCATCGAGGACCAAGGCGCGCATCGGCTCGGTGAGCAGCGCCGCCGTGAGGCCCTGGACTACCTGCACCGTCGCGCCGGAGAGACCCAGATCGAAGCGCGTGAGCTGCGTGGCGGTCGCGTCGGAGACCAGCAGCGTCGCGCCGCCGTCGGGCGCTGCGGCGACTGCCAGCGGCGGGCCGCCGCTGATGGTCTGCGTCTTGGCGAGCTCGACCCACTGGCCGTTGTCGATGATGCCGAGGCGAACGCTGCCGGAGTCCGCCAGTGCGATGAGGCTCCTCCGGACGCCCTGGACCAGGACGTCGGGGGTCGTGGCCACGCCGGCCGCGGTCCCCGGAAAGCCGATGACGCTCGTACCGGTGAACGACGACAGCAGGAAGGGAACGGGGGCGCCCTGCGAGGTGGCGAAGAGGAGTGACCCGCCGACCTCGGTGCCCGGATCCGAGTACCAGAGCGCCACGTCCACCGCACCGGTGCCGGAGAGAGCCGGCGTGGTCCGCCCGGCGATGGGGACGAGGTACGTGACCGGCTGAGCGGCGGCGACGGACCCGAGCAGGACGGCGGCGGCGAGGACGAGGCGGGGCACCGGTGAGCCGGAGAGCCTACCATCGGCGACCGCGAAGTCCCGAGACCGGCTCAGTCCGTGCCCAGAGACCGGTAGACCTCGATCAGGTGCGCCGCCACCCCACCCCACCGGAACGCGCGTGCACGCTTCAGACCCGCCTCGGAGCGGCGCGTGCGCTCCACGGGGTCGTCCAGGAGCCGCTGGAGCGTGGAGGCGAGACCGGCGCCGTCGTCGGGCGCGACCTGCACCGCGGCCTCCCCGCACACCTCGGGAAGCGCCGCGGCAGTGCTGACCACCACCGGGGTTCCGAGCGCCATGGCCTCCAGCGGGGGCAGGCCGAATCCCTCGTCGCGAGAGGGGAAGACGAACACCGGCGCGGCGGCCATCAGGGCCCAGAGGAGCGGCTCGGCCAGGTATCCCAGCGGGCGGATGTCCACGCCGGTCGCCCGGAGCGCCCCGATGCGTCGCTCGAGCGGACCGGAGCCGTACCAGCGCTGCCCGGCGAGCACCAGCGTGGGCGCCCGCGGGCCGAGCCGCCCGAGCGCATCGAGCACCAGCTCGAGATTCTTCCGGGCGTCGAGCGCTCCGGCGAAGAGGATCCACCGCTCCGGGAGCCCCAGGCTTCTCAGCCAGGCCTGCGACACCGCATCGAGCGGCCGCGGCTGCACGTGATCCACTCCGTTGTGCACCATCGAGACGCGGGCGGGGTCCAGCTCCGGGTGGCGCCGGAGAAGCTGGTCACGCGTCCACGCGCTCACGCACACCACGTGGTCGGCGACCTGGAGGCTCCGCTGAAGCCACAGCCGGAACTGCCAGCGGAAGGCCCAGGAGACCGTCCGCGGCGAGGTGAGGGGGATGAGGTCGTGCACCGTGAGCACGAACGGCACGCCGGGGACGCGGAGCAGCGGCAGGTCGACGTTGCCCACCGCGTGGAACACCGAGGCACCACTGCGCGGGAGCACCCGCGGGAGCTCGGCAAGCGTGTGGAGGGTGCGGCTGCGCATGCGGCGCGGTAGCTCGCCGGAGCGGCGGGCGCCGACGCGGAGCACGCGGACGCCGCGGGCCTCGAGCGCGCCGGCCACCGCGTGGCCGTAGCGGGCGATGCCGGTCGTCGGCTCGTCCCACAGGGTCGCGTCGAGGGCCACGGTGAGCTCCACGGGCGGCGCACCCTGACACATGTGCTAGAGCCCCCGCGAGCTTCATGGCCGTCCACCAGCTCGTCCCCCACTTTCGCCTCGGCGACGCGACCGCACGGGCGGCGGTTCAGCTCCGGGCGCTGCTCCGCCGCCTGGGTCACTGCGGCGGCCTCTACGGAGCGAGCCGCGAGCCGGGAACCGAGGCGCTGGTGCAGCCGCTCCAGGCCCTGCGGGTGCAGCCCGGGGACTGGGTGCTCCTTCACCACGCGCTCGGGAGCAGCCTTCCGGCCCGGCTGCTCCACACGCCCGGCCGGCGCGGGGTGGTCTTCCACGGCCTCCCCTCCCTGCGTCTCCACCGCGCCACGCCGCTGGAGCGCGCGGTGCTCGCCGGGAGGGCACAGCTCTCGGGGATGGCGGCGCACGTGTCGCTGGCGATCGGTCTCTCCGGGTTCGCATCCGCCGATCTGACCCGCGCCGGGTACCGCGAGGTGCACACCGTTCCGCTCTTCGTCGAGGCCGAGAGGTTCGCAGAGGAGCGGGCGGACCCCGCGCTCCGGGCTCGCCTCGGCTCGGGTGTGCTGACCCTGGTGAGCGTGGGTCCGGTGACGCGCGAGGCCCATCTCGAAGACCTTCTCGCGCTCCACCGGGAGGTGCTCCGCATCCGCCCCGACGCCCGGCTGGTGGTCGCCGGCGCGGTCGACCGCGCTCTCGGCGCGCTCGAGTCCGAGGCGGCGCGCACCCCGGGCGTGACGATGCTCGGCGAGGTGAGCCACGGCGAGCGGGTCGCGGTGTACCGGCGCGGCGCGCTCCTGCTGTCCATGCGCGAGCAGGACGGCTCGGGAGTAGGTCTGCTCGAGGCGATGGCCTCGGACCTTCCGGTCCTGGCCTACGCCGCCGGTGCGGTGACGGAGACCCTGGGCGGGGCCGGGCTGGCCTTCGACGAGAAGCGGTTCGCGCTCCTGGCGGAGGTGGCGGTGCAGCTGGGAACGGACCCGCGGCTCCGGGCGCGGGTGCTGAGCGGACAGCGGCGGAGGCTCCAGGCCCTGGGCGCGCAGCGTTCCGAGGAACGGCTCTCGGCGGCGCTGGAGAGCGCGGGCCTCGGGAGGCCGGCCCGGCTGCTCCCGAGCGCGTGGTGAAGGAGCACCCAGTCCCCGGGCTGC
>DASROG010000401.1:0-3035 GCA_035646995.1 Myxococcaceae bacterium | reverse complement strand
CCGACGAGGCACGTGCCCGTGAGGAGGCCACCGCCGCCCGCGCCCGCGCCGACGCTCTCGCCCGGGAGCGCCGCGAGGTGCAAGGGAAGGCCCGCGCCGAGGCCGAGGCCGCCGAGCGCGCCCGGCTGGAGACCGAGGCCCGCGCGCTGAAGGAGCGTGAGGAGGAGGCAAAGCGCGAGGAGTACCGGGCGAAGAAGGCCGCCGAGGCCGAGGCACGCGAGCGCCGAGCCCGCGAGGAGGCCGAGGCCCGCCGGCTGCGCGAGGAGGAGGAAACGCGCGCCCGCCAGGCAGCGGAGGCGGAACGACTGCGCGCCGAGGAGGAAGCCCGGGCGCGGGCGGAGGCCGAGGCCGGTCGGACGCTCGCCGCGGGACTCGAGCGCACCCGGGGCGAGGGCTTCATGGCCCGGCTCAACGGGCTCTTCTCCCGCGGCTCGGTGGTGGACGACGGCGTACTCGCCCAGCTGGAGGAGATCCTCTTCAGCGCGGACATCGGCGTCCGCACCGCGTCGGAGCTGGTGGACACCGCGCGCGACCGGCTGAAGAAGCGCGAGCTGGGCGACGTGGGCCGGGTGAAGGGGCTCATCCGGTCGGAGGTCGAGCGGATGGTGTCGCTGCCCCGTCCCGCCTCGCTCCAGGGAGGTGGTCCGCCCCACGTGACGATGGTGGTGGGGGTGAACGGCGCGGGAAAGACCACCACCATCGGCAAGCTCGCCGCCAAGCTCACCCGGGAAGGCAAGAAGGTGATCATCGCCGCCGGGGACACTTTCCGCGCCGCGGCCACCGAGCAGCTCGACGTGTGGGCCGAGCGCGCGAACGCCGCGCTGGTCCGGGGACCGGACGGCTCGGATCCGGGCGCGGTGGTGTTCGACGCGGTGAAGCGGGCCCTGGCCGAGAACGCCGACGCGGTGCTGGTCGACACCGCGGGCCGGCTGCACACCAAGACCCCGCTGATGGAGGAGCTGAAGAAGGTGAAGCGCGTCCTGGGGAAGGCGCTGCCCGGGGCGCCGCACGAGGTGCTCCTCGTCCTCGACGCCACGGTGGGCCAGAACGCCATCGCCCAGGCCAAGCAGTTCCAGGAGGCGGTGGGGGTGACCGGCATCGCGCTGGTCAAGCTCGACGGAACCGCCAAGGGCGGAGTGATCATCGGCATCAGCGACGAGCTGAAGATCCCCGTCACCTGGGTGGGCGTGGGGGAGAAGATCGCCGACCTGCGCCCCTTCGACGCGCACGAGTTCGTGGAGGCCCTCTTCGAGCCCTCGCCGAGCACCGTCGGCGCGAGCTCCCCCGGCGCCGGGACCCACGCCACCGTCAGCCCGTGATGCCTCGAACCGCCTCCTGGGGCGCGCTCGCGCTGATCGCCGCCTGCGCCTCGCCTGCCCCTCCCCCGTTCCCCACCACCGGCGACCGTGGGCTCCCGGACGGCTGTCCGGACGACCTCGCCGGCCGCTGGGTGCTCGCCTCGGACCCGAGCTGGGGCTACCGGGCCAGCGACGACGGCGGAACGGTGGTGCTGGACGTCGAGCGTCACTGGGCCGACGGGGGAACGCCCGAGCGGGCGAGCAGCGCCCGGGTGGTGCTCCGCCGGACGCCGGGCGGGCTCACCGGCGAGACCCGCGCCCCACGGATGGGAACGTCGGGCCCCGGGTGCGAGGCCAGCCTCCCGGTGGAGCTCACCGGCTGTCCGGACGGAGGTCTCGTGTTCCGGACCGTCGAGCGCCTGCGGGTCGATGGTCGGTGCGCCCCGGTGGACGCCTCCCCGCCGGAGACACGGACCTACCTGCTGGTGCGCGCTGCTCCCGACGGGGGCTGAAGATCCCGTGGTCTACAGTCCGGCCAAGGCGGCGGTCGGGCCAGCGAACCGACGGATTGCCGCACCCTGCGAGTGTGCCTCGTGCACGCTCCGGTGTCGCCAGCCACGGACCGCAGCCGGTCTACGCCACGCGCTGCGCGGACGGCGCGGGCGCGACGGCAGTGGCCAGCGCTCGCCGGTCGATGGACCGGCCCTGGACCAGGCTCATCGTGCCCACGTAGAGGAACCCCACCTGGAACAGCACCAGGAAGGGCACCGACGTCCAGATTCCCGCGTCGATGGCGAACCAGAGCGCCCCGGAGAAGTAGAAGCCGAAGGCCAGCTCGATGAGCGGCATCATCGTCCGCGCACCGAGGTAGCTCCTCTTCACCGAGGATCGGATGGTCTTCCCCTCGCTCCCGGTCTTCGGCGTCCGGGCGAAGGCGCTCTGCTCGTTGAGCAGCGCCTCGATGACCGCCTTGGCGTTGTTGATCGCCAGGCCGATCCCCAGGGACATGATGAACGGCAGGTACTTCACCCGCCGCCAGCCGGTGAGGCCGAGCTCCTTCTGGGTGGCGACGTAGAAGAAGCACACCGAGGCGGTGGCCGCGAGGCAGAACGGCAGGTCGAGGAAGAGCGTCGAGTACAGGCCGTGGTTGAAGCGCACCACCATCGACAGGGGCATCATCACCGACAGCAGCACCATCAGGAGGTAGGCGATGTTGTTGGTGAGGTGGAAGAACGCCTCCCGCTTCACCGCGAACGGCTGGTTCGACCGGAGGATGGTGGGGAGCAGCTTGCGCGCGGTCTGGATCGAGCCCTTGGCCCAGCGGTGCTGCTGGCCCTTGAAGGCGTTCATGTCCACCGGCACCTCGGCCGGGGACACCACCTCGGGGAGGAAGATGAACTGCCAGCCCTTCAGCTGCGCGCGGTAGCTGAGGTCCAGGTCCTCGGTGAGCGTGTCGTGCTGCCAACCGCCGGCGTCGGCGATGACGGTGCGGCGCCAGATGCCCGCGGTGCCGTTGAAGTTGAAGAAGCACCCCGAGCGGTTCCGCGCGGTGTGCTCGATGATGAAGTGCCCGTCGAGGAAGATGCTCTGGGCCTGGGTGAGGATGGAGAACTCGCGGTTCAGGTGCCCCCAGCGGACCTGGACCATCCCCACCCTGGGGTCGGCGAAGAAGGGCACGGTGCGCTGGAGGAAATCCGGCGCCGGCACGAAGTCCGCGTCGAACACCGCGACGTACTC
>DASROG010000400.1:0-3376 GCA_035646995.1 Myxococcaceae bacterium | reverse complement strand
GATACGCTGTGGCCCGAGTTCCGGGCTCGGCAATTCCTGGAAGCCGTGCTGGAGTACCAGAAGCGCGAGCGCCGGTTCGGGCTCACTTCGGCACAGCTTCCCAAGTGAACGAGAAGAACCGAAACCTCGTCGTCCGCATCGTCACTGCGGTCGTCCTCCTCCCGGTGGTGCTGGCGCTGCTGGTGCTGGGCGGCTGGTGGACCGCGGGGCTGGTCGCCGTCGCGGCCGCGGCCTGCGCGCTGGAGTACGAGATCATCACCCAGGGGAAGCTGGGACCGGCCGAGATCCTGGCGGTGCTCGGCGCGGGGCTGATCTCGCTGGCCGCCGCGGCGCACCCGCTGAGGTTCACCATGTTCGCGGCGTGGATCCTCTGGGCGGTGTTCATCGCCGCCTCGGTCCAAGCGCTCTTCACTCTCGATCGCGAGCGTGCGCCCACGCGGACCGCGCACGTGGTCACCGGATGTTTGTACGCCGGGTTGGGCCTGGGGCCCATCGCCGCGCTGCGAGTGGGTCCCGAGGGGCTCCAGTGGGTGATCTCCGCGCTGGTCATCACCTGGGCCAACGACACCTGCGCCTACTTCGCCGGGCGGCTGTTCGGCCGGCACAAGCTCCACCCCGCGGTCAGCCCCAACAAGACCTGGGAGGGCTTCGCCGGCGGAGTGGTGGGCTCGGTGGGGGGGATGTTCATCGCACGGTGGGTGGCCTTTCCCGCGCTCACCGCCACCGATTGCCTGGTGCTGGGCCTGCTCGGCGCGGTGCTCGGCCCGCTGGGGGACCTCTGCGAATCGCTGCTCAAGCGTGCGCACGGGGTCAAGGACTCGGGAACGCTCATCCCCGGCCACGGAGGGCTGCTCGATCGGGTGGATGCCCTCCTGTTCAATGCGCCGGCGGTGTACCTCTACGTGGTGGCCGTTCGCGCACTCCTGGGCGGTTCCCCCCCAGGCGCGTTGTGACGGGGGGCTTCGGCGGTTAACTTCCCGCCCCAGGGATGGACCTCCAGAACCTGGCCGCCTTCGTGCTCCTGCTCGGGGCCCTCGTCTTCGTCCACGAGCTCGGGCACTTCCTCTTCGCCAAGGCAGTGGGGGTGAAGGTCCTTCGCTTCTCGATCGGATTCGGCCCGCCACTGCTCAGCTTCACCCGGGGCGAGACCGAGTACCGCATCGCCGCGCTGCCGCTGGGCGGCTACGTGAAGATGGCCGGCGAGGTCCCGGGAGAGGATGCGTCGCCGGAGGACGAGGCCCGCAGCTACCTGGCGCAGTCCCCGTGGAAGCGGATGCTCATCGTCGCCGCCGGGCCGGCGTTCAACCTCATCTTCCCGCTGTTGATCTTCTTCGTGGTCATCGTCAGCTACCCGCAGCCCTCCACCGCAGTGCTGCGGGTGGTTCCGGGGATGCCGGCCGCCGTGGCGGGTATCCGCCCCGGTGACGTGGTGACCGAGGTGGACGGGCGGCCGGTACGCTCGCTCGAAGAGATGCAGTGGGCGCTGGTGGGGAAGGCCGGCCAGCGCATCCCGGTGGTGGTGCAGCGCGACGGACGTCCGGTCAAGCTGGTGGTCACTCCCTCCGGCGAGGGTGCGTCGAAGAACCGGGGCCTGATCGGCATCGCTCCCAACCGCGCCCCGCCGGTGGTCGCGATTCGCCGGGGAGGCCCGGCGGAGCGCGCCGGAGTCCAGATGCTGGACCGCGTGCTCTCGGTGAACGGGCGACCGGTGGCAGACCTCCCGGGGCTGGAGCGGGAGATCGCCGGCGCGACCGGCCCGGAGCTGACGCTCGAGCTCGCTCGCCGGGTTCCCGCCGAGGTACCGGGCCTGGAGGGGAGTGTCCCCGAGGTGCTGACGGTGCGGATCCTCCGCCAGGAGGGCGCGGGGATGGCGGCCTTCGGGCTCGAGCCTGCGGATGTCTACTCGCTGCTCTACGTGGGTCGGGTGTTGCCGGGCAGCGCCGCCGCGGACGCGGGCATCGTCCGCGGAGACCGGCTGGACGCGATCGACGGCAAGCAGATCCGCTCGCGGGAGCAGCTGCTGCGGAGGCTCGGCGAGCTCAAGGACCAACCCTTCCGGCTCACCTGGATCCACGACGGCAGTCCCCGCGAGTCCGAGGTGCGGATGCGTCCGGCGAAGGCGGCCGATCCCGCGACCGGCGAGAGCGAGGCGTTCGAGCTGGGGCTCCGGTTCGAGTCCGGCACGCCCGGCGACCGGGGGTCCGACGCGAAGGTGCGGGTCGGTCCGGGCCTGGCGCTCCTCACCGCAGCCCACCGGCTGGGCGAGGCGGTGGGGGAGACCGCGGCCGGGCTGGCGAAGCTCTTCACCGGTCAGGTGTCGTTCAAGAACGTGGGCGGGCCGATCATGATCTACGGCATCGCCGGAAGGGCGGCGCAGGCGGGGCTCGACTACTTCCTGAACCTGATGGCGCTGATCTCGGTGAACCTGGGGCTGATCAACCTGGTGCCCATCCCGGCGCTGGACGGCTTCCAGCTGCTCTCCGCGGGATGGGAGGCGGTGCGCCGGCGGCCCATCCCGATGCGGGCGCGGGAGATCGCCAACGCGGTGGGCATCGTGGCGCTGATTCTCCTGATGGTCCTGGTCTGCGTGAACGACCTCACGCGCTGAGCGTGCTCGGTTGCAGGCCCACGTCCCCCGAACGCCTTGCAGTCGTGCTCCGCCCGTTCGACCGGCCGAGGACGCGCGGGGACCGCTTGCCAGGGCTGGCGCCCGGTCGGCGGCGTGCCTCTTGGGGGGCCTGGTGCTCCTCCTGGTCGTCGGCTGCGCGCGGAACCTCCGGTCGGAGGGCGGGGGAGAGGAGGGCGAGGCCTCGTGGTACGGCCCCGGGCTCTACGGTCGGAAGACCGCCAGCGGTGAGGTGCTCCGGCCGGGCACGCTGACCGCCGCGCACCGCACGCTGCCCTTCGGTACCTGCCTCCGCGTCACCAACCTCGAGAACGGGCGGGTGGTGGAGGTCCGGGTGAATGACCGCGGCCCGTACGCCGCCGGCCGGATCCTCGACGTCTCGGAGAGCGCGGCCCGCGCCCTGGGAATGCACGGCAAGGGGGTCACCCGCGTCCGGCTGGAACGCTGCGCGGGTCGGGCGGCGCGGGACCTGCCCGAGGCCGATGGTGCCGAGCCGCGAGTGGCCCGGGCCTGGATCCAGGAGGCCGAGGAGGGGCTCTGAGCTGCCGGAGGCCACTCCCGGGTTGCGTCCGGGCCCCGGACCCGGGCAAAGCACCGGTCGGATGATCGTCGCGCTCGACAGCTCCACCCTCACGCTCTCGCTGGCCGTGGGCCGGCCGGGAGAGGCCCAGCCACTCGCGGCGGAGCGCCTGGGACCTCCGGCGAAGATGAGCGACCTGCTTCCCGCGGCGCTGCTCGAGCTCCTACGGC
>DASROG010000399.1:0-5372 GCA_035646995.1 Myxococcaceae bacterium | reverse complement strand
ATGCCCAGGAACCGCCGCCCCAGACGGAGGGCGGCCACCCCGGTCGTCCCGCTGCCGGAGAACGGGTCGAGCACCAGGCCTCCGGCAGGCGCGGAGGCCTCGATGATCCGGCGGAGCAGCGCGACCGGCTTCTGGGTGGGGTGCTTCCCGTGCGCCTTCTCGTCGAGGCGCGGGCTGGTGTGGGTCCAGATGCGCCCCTGCCCGTCGGCGTCCAGCTCCTCGTCACCCGGCCGCGGGAGCGACCACACGTCGCGCATCTGCTTCCCGCCGTTCTCCGCCTTCATGCGGGGGTAGTCGAAGTGGTGCTGGAGCCGGCCCGGCCTGCGGGGCGCGGTCCAGATCAGGATCTCCGAGCTGTGGGTGAAGTACCGGCAGGAGAGGTTCGGGCTCGCGTTGGGCTTGAACCAGGTGACGGTGTTCAGCAGGCGCCAGCCGAGCGACTGGAGCGCGAAGCCGGCGGAGAAGATCACGTGCTGGGTGCCGGAGATCCACAGCGAGCCGCTCGGCTTCAGCACCCGACCGCAGGCCTCGATCCACGCCCGCGTGAAGCGGTGGTCCTCCTCGATGCCGCGCGAGGCGTCCCACGCCCCCTTCCCCACCGGCGCGCGCCGGCCGGCGTGGCAGGTGAATCCGCCGTTGCTCAGGAAGTACGGGGGATCGGCGAAGACCAGGTCCACGCTGGCCTCGGGCAGCGCCACCAGCCGCTGGAGGCAATCTCCCGCCTGCAGCGCCCAGCCAGGCCCCGCCGCCCACGCGGGCAGCTCCGGGAAGGGTGAGCTCGGCGGGGGTGGACGGGCTGCGCGCGCGGTGCTGGGCATGCCCGGGGCACGCTACAGGAGCGATCGATCGCGGCCAGTTCCGGGCGAGTGCTACAGGCCTGGCGCGTCAGGCGGCGGCGGCGACCGCGAAGTCCGGGTAGACCTGCACGCCGTCTCCGGCGCGCGGACGCCCCTCCTCGCGGGCCAGGGCGCGATCGAGCGCGAGAAGCGCGATCTCCAGCTGGTCGTCGGTCGGCTCAACGGTGGTGATCCGCTGCAGCCACAGCCCCGGGCTCACCAGGAGCTTCAAGAATGGGGGGCAGTCCGCCCGGGCCGAGCGCTTCTGCAGCTCGTAGGCGATGCCCGCCACCGGAAAGGCCAGGAGGATCTTGAGGCCCAGCACGAAGAGGGTCTGCACCGCGCCGACGGCCGAGAGGGTGGGGACGAACGGCAGCACGAGCACGTGCAGCAGGACCGCGACGCCCACCACCACGAACAGGAAGCTGGTCCCGCAGCGGGGGTGCTGCGTGGTGAAGCGTCGCGCGTTCTCCACGGTGAGCGGCAGGCGCGACTCGTAGGTCCAGATCGCCTTGTGTTCCGCCCCGTGGTACTGGAACAGCCGCTGCGCGTCCTTCGTCCGCGCCACCAGCGCGAGCCAGCCGACGAGGATGGCGATCCGGAACACCCCGTCCACCAGGTGGAAGAGGAGCCCCTTCAGGCTCGGGTCACGCCCGAGGAGCTTGAACAGCCCGAGGGTGAGGAGATGGGGGGCGGCGATGAACAGCCCCACCATGAACAGGAAGGAGATCCCGAGCATCAGCCCGCGGGTCAGCTCCGAGGTGGGCTTGCTCTCGCTCGGGACCGGAGGGCCACCGGCCGGTCCGGCGGAGGCGGACGGGCTGCCGGACTCGGCCTGCTCCGCGCTGAAGGCCAGCGCGCTGAAGCCGTTCCACACCGACTCGATGAGGACCACCGCGCCGCGGAAGAATGGCTTCCGGAGGAGCTTCGCCCTGGGCCAGAGCGTCTCCCAGCCCTCCTCGCGGACGGCGATCTGCCCGTCCGGACGGCGCACGGCGACGACCAGGCTCGCCGGAGAGCGCATCATCACGCCCTCCAGGACCGCCTGACCGCCGATGTAGGGACGCTCGCTCACCGCGAGGGAGACGACGACAGGCCTAGGCCTTCGCCTTCGGCGCCTTCTTGCCGGCGGAAGCTGCGGCGGCGGGCTTCGACTCGTACTTCTTCCGGAACCGCTCCACGCGGCCCTCGGTGTCCACCAGCTTGTACTTGCCGGTGAAGAAGGGATGGCACGCCGAGCAGATCTCGACGTGGAACGAGCCGCGGGTGCTGCGGGTCTCGATCACGTTGCCGCAGGCGCAGGTGATGCGGGCGGGCGGGTAGACCGGATGAACGTCGGGCTTCATGGTGCGTACGGCTCCAGGGTGTCGGACCACCTTGCCCCGGGAGACGTCATGTCCCCGGAGGACCGGCGGGCGAAGCAGGCTCCTCTAACAGCGACCGAGCCGGGTCTCAAGCGGGAGGGCCCTACTTCTTGCCCTTGGGGGGAGGGGATTTCTTCAGTCCCGTCAGGCCCTTCTGGGCCATCTTGGCCTCGGCCGACTTGGGGTAGTCCTTGACGACCTGCTCGTAGGCGAGCCGTGCGGCCTCGGGGTTCTTGAGGCGGGCGAAGCAGTCGCCGCTCCGCACGTAGGCCAGCGGCACCGACTTCGACTTGCCGAAGCTCTTGATCAGCTGCCCGTACTCCGGCAGCGCGTCGGGGCAGTTGTCCTGGGCGTAGTAGGACTCGGCCAGGGCGAAGTGCGCGTCGCCGGCCAGGTCGTCCTTGGGCCACTTCCGGATGAAGTCCAGGTACAGGACGCGGGCAGTCTGGAGGTCTCCCGACTTGGCCTTGCTCTGCGCCAGGGCGAAGAACTCCTTCTTCTCGGTGGGCCGCGGCACGTCGTCGGCCGACTTCTTGTCCACCGCCGCCGCCCGGTCCTGAAGCGCGTCGAGGTTGTGGGTGTACGCCTCCACCTGCCCCCGGAGCACCGCCAGGTCCTCGATCACCTTCTGCACCTGGACGCTGGTGTCCGCGCCGCTCCTCCGGGAGGCCTGGTCGAGCGAGTCCAGCGCCTTGGTGACCTCGGCGATCTTCTGGTCGATGCGCGGGAGCTGCTGGTCCAGCTTCTCCGCCATCGCCTTCTGTTCGGTGCGGAGATCCTTGTCCAGCTTGTCCACGCGCGTCTCGAGGTTCTTCCCCGCCTCGGACGAGTAGAAGCAGGCTCCCAGGGCCAGGGCCCCCAGCGAAAGCGCGGAGCGTGCGACCCGCATCACCTGCCGCGACCAGGGTGAGGTGATCGCGATGGCCGATCCCCCCGCTGCGACGCGAAGACTCGGCCCGCGCATCAGGGGGAGGCTCGCGGAGCCGCGCAAGCGCGCGGCGCGCCCGGGCTCAGTGCCACGCGGCACGCCTCCGCTGCTCGTTCCTCCTGTGCGCCGTCTCGCTTCGGTCTCCGCCATCTCGCTGTGCTCACCACGCCCCGGTCGAGGCACTAGTGGCGGAACTCCACGCGCCGGTTCGCGGCCCAGGCGTCCTCGTTGTGGCCGTCGACCGCCGGCCGGTTCTCCCCGTAGCCCACAGTGTCCACCTTCGCGGGTGCGACGCCCAGGTCGACCAGGTACTTCTTCACGCTCGCCGCGCGGCGCTGCGAGAGGTGGAGGTTGTACTCCTCAGTGCCGCGCTCGTCGGCGTGACCCTCGAGCACGATCTTCTTGACGGTGCCCTTCTTGATGCAGTCGGAGAGGTCGTTGAGCTGGGTCCGGGCCTCGGGGGTCAGGGCGCTGTCGTTGAAGCCGAAGCGAATCGGCGTCCAGTTGCACTTGTCGGTGGCCTCGGCCTTGGCGCAGACGCCGGCCTGGCAGCTCTCACCGGTGCCGCAGTCGTCGTTTGTCGTGCAGGTGTTGGGAACGCACTGGTTATTCTTGCACCGTGCGCCGGGTCCGCAGTCGCCGTCGGCGGTGCAGGACCTGGGCGTGCACTTGCCGTTGGCGCAGCTCGAGCCCGCCGGGCAGTTCTGATCGCTGGTGCACTCGGGCTTGGGGGTGCACTTGTTGCCCTGGCACACGAACCCGGCCTTGCAGTTCGCGTCGGTGGCGCACTCCTGGCATTGCCCGTTGACGCAGACCTCGTTGTGCGACTTGCACTGCTCGTCCGTGTCGCACTTCGGATACGTGGGAGGACACCCGGTGAGAACGGCAAGCCCCAGGACTCCCAGCGCCAGCACACCGAAACGGCGAGACATGCGCACTCCTCCACGGGTGGCCGCGTGCCCTGAGCGGCCCGATCCCTGTCGCCCGCTGTACCGTCATGCTGTGATGGCAGTCAAAAGAAATTCGAGGGATGCGCGGCTGCGCCGCCGCGAAATTGCGGCTCGCCGACCGCGACCGGGAGTGCGGTGATGCCCCACAGCGTCCTCCTCGTCGACGACGAGAAGAACATCCTCCTCACGCTCAGCCAGGCCCTGCAGCTGGCCGGCTACCAGACCGAGCTCGCCGGCACCGGCAGGCTCGCCCTGGAGGTGGCGCTCGCCCGCCCCGTGGATGCAGTGCTGCTCGACGTGCAGCTGCCCGACCTGGACGGTCTCAGCGTGCTCGAGCAGCTGCTCCAGGCCCGCCCGGGTCTTCCCGTCCTGATGATGTCCGGGCACGGGACCATCGAGACCGCGGTCAAGGCCACCCGGCTCGGCGCCCGGGACTTCCTGGAGAAGCCGATCGGCCGGGACCGGCTCCTGGTCGCGCTCCGGAACGCGCTCGAGCTGAAGGACGTGGTGGAGGAGCTGGAGTCCCTGCGTGCCGAGAGCGGCAGGTACGAGATGGTGGGACAGGGACCGGCGATGCAGCGGCTCTACCACCTCGTCCAGCGGGCCGCCCCCAGCGAGGGACGGGTGCTGATCACCGGCGAGAATGGCAGCGGCAAGGAGCTGGTCGCCCGGGCCCTTCACCGGAACAGCCGCCGGGCCTCCGGGCCGTTCGTCCGGGTGAACTGCGCGGCGGTGCCGCACGAGCTCATCGAGAGCGAGCTCTTCGGCCACGAGAAGGGAGCCTTCACCGGTGCCCTCGCGCTCCGGCGGGGCAAGTTCGAGCTGGCCTCCGGCGGAACGCTGTTCCTCGACGAGGTCGGCGACATGCCGCCCACCATGCAGGCCAAGCTGCTGCGGGTTCTCCAGGAATCGGAGTTCGAGCGGGTGGGCGGGACCGAGACCCTGAAGGTCGACGTGCGGGTGGTCGCCGCGACCAACCGCGACCTGGAGGCGGAGGTGGCCGAGGGCCGGTTTCGCGAGGACCTCTACTACCGGCTGGCGGTGGTGCAGATCCGCACCCCGCCGCTCCGTGAGCACCGGGAGGACCTCCCCGATCTCATCTCGGCCTTCCTCGACGAGGCCTGCCGTCGGAACGGGCGCCGGCCGCTGAAGCTCACGCCCGAGGCGGTGGCGGTGCTCTCGGCCCACGACTACCCGGGCAACGTCCGCGAGCTCAGGAACCTGGTGGAGCGCCTGGCCATCCTCTGCGAGGGCCCCCACCTCTCGGGGGACGAGGCGCGCGAGCTCCTACCCC
>DASROG010000398.1:0-7860 GCA_035646995.1 Myxococcaceae bacterium | reverse complement strand
GCTCGGGCGGGATGCTCCTCGGTCGCGTCCGCGAGGTCGGCGCCGAGCACCCGGCCCACGAGAAGCTGAAGCCGGGCGAGCGCATCGCGACGCTGGTGAGCCTCTCGCTCACTCCGCTGGTCATCGACGAGGTGCGCGCGGTCCGGATGGAGGTCGACCGGGTCGACGCGCGGGGGCGGGCCATCCTCTTCGCCAGCGGCATCTGGGCGAGGGTTCCGGACGACATGCCGGAGACGCTGGTGCTCGCCGCCCTCGACGTGTGCGGCGCGCCGGCCCTGGTGGCGCGGCATGCTCGCCCCGGGATGCGCATCGCCGTGCTCGGCGCGGGGAAGAGCGGGGCGCTGTGCCTCGCCCAGGCGCGGCGGAGCACTGGAGGGAAGGAGCAGCTGCTGGCGCTCGACGTCTCGGAGAAGGCGCTCTCGGCGCTGGCGGAGCTCGGGGTCTCGGACGTCAGCCTGCGGGTGGACGCGACGAAGGCGGTGGAAGTGCTCGAGGCGGTGCGCAACGCGACCGGCGGCGCGCTGTGCGATCTGGTCATCAACTGCGCCTCGGTCCCCGGCACGGAGATGGCGACCGTGCTGTCGACGCGGGATGGCGGAACGGCGATCTTCTTCTCCATGGCGACGTCCTTCACCGCGGCCGCGCTCGGCGCCGAGGGAGTGGGGAAGGACCTGACGATGCTGATCGGAAACGGGTACGTCCCCGGCCACGCCGAGCTCACGCTCGAGCTGCTACGCACCGACACCCGGCTCCGCGAGTTCTTCGCCGCGCGTTACCTCTGAGACGCGAGGACGCTCGGCCGGCGACGGACTCCGGCGGCCCGGGGCTCTACGTCACCGATCGCACCAGCTTCTCGAGCGCGGCCTGGTCGTCCCGCCCGAGAGCGTCCTCGGCCAGGAGGCTGTCCCGGTCGCGGTAGATGCTGGCCATCGCCACGATGCGCCCGCCCTTCCGGTAGGCGACGAGCGCGTTTCGATCCGGCAGCGAGCCCGCGACCTGGGCGACGTCCCAGGTCTCGGCGTGCCCCACGTAGTTGATCGGCACGTCGTAGTGCTGGCTCCAGAAGAACGGCACGTGCCCGTACGGGGCGCCCACGCCGAGCATGTCCCGCGCGGCGACCTGCCCCTGCTGCTCGGCCACCACCCAGTGCTCGATGCGCCAGGAGGTCTCGCCACGCGGGAAGCGCGCGATGTCCCCCGCCGCCCAGACGCCCGGAGCGCTCGTCCGCAGATTCGCGTCGACCACCACACCGCGGTCCACCTTGAGCCCGCTCTTCTCCGCGACCGTCAGGTTGGGCCGCACGCCCACGCCCATGACCACCAGCTGCGCGGGCACAATGGAGCCGTCGTCGCAGGTCACCTCCGACGCGGTGATTGCGGTGGGCTTGCGCCCGAGGTGGAACTGCACGCCCTTCTCCCCATGCAGCGACTGCACGAACGCCCCCAGCTCCGGCCCGAGCACCCGCTCCAGCGGACGGCTCTCCGGGGCGATGACGGTCACCTCGACCTGCCGGGCGCGGAGGGACGCCGCCACCTCGAGACCGATGAAGCTCGCCCCCACGACGACCGCCTTCAGCCCCGGGCGGAGCGCCGCGATGATCCCCTTCATGTCCCCGAGCGTCCGCAGCACGTGCACGTGCGGGAGCTCCGCGCCGGGGATCGGCAAGCGGATGGGAGCGGCACCGGTGGCCAGGAGCGCGACCCCGAACGGCAGAAACCGTCCATTTGCCAGGTGCGCCTGCCTCGCGCCGGTGTCCAGCCGGCTGACCTCTCCGTCCACCAGCTCGATCCGCTGCGCGGCGTAGAAGTCCGCGCCGCGGATCGGGAGCCAATCTTCCGGCGCGGTCCCGGCCAGCACGTCCTTGGACAGGTTGGGCCGGTCGATCGGCCAGCCTTCGCGGTCCTTGGCGACGAGTGTGATCGGTCCCTCGTACCCGCGCCGGCGGAGCTGCTCCGCGCAGGCATCGCCGGCCGCGCCGGCGCCCACGATCAGCACCGAGGCGGGTGAGTTCCTCACCGCATGGGGGGCGGTCGGCTCTCGGCGGGCGCCGGCCCGGACGCGGGAGCCCTCGCGAACGACCAGCCAGGTCGCCAGGCCGCGCGGTGAGGGCGGCCCCACCGCCTCCCCGGTCCGGGCGTCGAAGCGCGCGTGGTGCCACGGACAGCGCACCTCCATCCCGACGACGATCCCATCCCAGAGCGGAGCGCCGTAGTGGCCGCACTTCGCCGCGAGCACGAAGACCTCCTCGCCCTGCCGCACCGCGACGACCGGTTCCCCGTCCACCTGGGCCGTGAGCATCCCTCCGTCGGGGACGTCGGCCAGCTCGATTCCCTTCGACAGCTCTGGGCCGGACGCCTTCAGTGGCTCACTCATCGCGGGTGCCTCCGGGCCCGGGAGCTGACCGCAGCCGGCGGCCCGAGGCGAGGGGATTCGGGGAGGTTGTGTCGCCCAGCGGCAGCTCAGTTCGAACGCCCGGTGTGTTGATGCGCGAGGGGTGCGCTGGTGACGGTTCCCGGCGAAGCGGCTTCTCGCCGCGAGAGGCGATGCGAGCGCGTGCCGACGGCCGCTGAGTTCGACGCGGTGAGTCTGGATCGCCCGTGCCGGGGAGGAAGCCTGGACTCGGGTTGCTCCGGGTCCACAGGGTGAGCTACGGGTGACCCGTCATGCCAGGACCCTTCGTCGACGACGCGCAGGTCGCCCAGGCCCGCGGCATCGCGTCCGAGGTCATCGAGCCGGTGTTCGACCTCATTCGCCGGCACACCACCATCTCCGTGGAACGGACCGTGCTGCGCCTCTTCGGGATGTCCGATGCGGGCCCCGGCGGGATCCCCCTCACCAATCTCATGACCGACCGGCTCAAGGCCGCCGGGGTCCTCAACCGCGGCGCGGCCTACTGGTACGGGCGGGCGCTTCACCTCGGGGCGGCCAGCCCCCTGGACGCGGTGGAGCGCATCGCCGCGCTGCCCGCGGCCAAGCTCGCGCCGCTCTCGCCGCAGGTGGAAGGAAACCTCCGCGAGGAGGTGCGCCGGGAGGCCGAGGCCGCGGTGGACGAGCTCCGCCGTCGCATCGACGAGCGCGACGCGCTCCGTCGCGAGTTCCCGATGTCGCCGGCGCCGCACCGCTACGTCATCGTCGCGACAGGGAACATCTACGACGACGTGGACCAGGCGCGTGCCGCGGCCCAGGCCGGGGCGGACATCATCGCGGTCATCCGCAGCACCGCGCAGTCCCTCCTCGATTACGTGCCGCACGGAGCGACCACCGAGGGCTACGGCGGCACCTACGCGACCCAGGAAAACTTCCGGATCATGCGGGAGGCGCTCGACGCGGAGTCCCGCCGGCTCAAGCGCTACATCCCGCTCACCAACTACTCCTCGGGCCTGTGCATGGCGGAGATCGCCTTCGCCGCGGCGTGGGAGAAGCTGGACATGCTCCTCAACGACGCGATGTACGGAATCCTGTTCCGAGACATCAACATGCGTCGGACGTTCATCGATCAGTACTTCAGCCGCCGCATCTGCGCGCTCGCCGGCATCATCATCAACACCGGCGAGGACAACTACATCACCACCGCCGATGCCTACGACGCCGCGCACACCGTCGTCGCCAGCCAGTTCATCAACGAGGCCTTCGCGAAGCGGGCCGGGCTTCAAGACTGGCAGCTGGGCCTGGGACACAGCTACGAGATCGACCCCCACCGCCCGGAGACGCTGCTCCTCGAGCTGAGCCAGGCGATGCTCATCCGCCGCTGCTTTCCCGACGCACCGCTGAAGTACATGCCGCCCACCAAGCACAAGGAGACGGACATCTTCTTCAGCCATGCCTACGACGTGATGGCTGACCTGGTGGCCATCTGGACGCGGCAGGGCATCCAGCTCCTGGGGATGATGACCGAGGCCATGCACACCCCGCTGCTGGCCGACCGCTACGTGGCGCTGAAGTCCGCGGGGTACATTCACCGCGCCGCCCGGGGCATCGACCAGGAGTTCGTCGTCCGCGAGGACGGGAAGATCGCCAACCGGGCTCGCTTCGTGTTCGGCAAGTCGATGGAGCTGCTCGAGGAGTGCCGGAAGGACGGGCTGGTCACCGCCATCGGTCATGGGCGGTTCGGCGACGTGAAGCGAAGCGAGACCGGAGGGAAGGGGCTGGAGGGCGTGATGGAGAAGTCGCCCGACTACTTCAACCCGTTCCTCGACATCCTGGAGGGGCGCTGATGGCCGGCGAATCGCACCCCATCCGCGCCTACGGGGACCGCCGGGATGACGGAGTCATCCAGCTCTCCTTTACCTTGCCGGTGCCGCTCTCCGACAAGGCCAAGGAGGCTGCACGGCAGTTCTGCACCCGTCTCGGGCTGCTGGACGTGAAGGTCGCCGCCGCCGAGCCCGCGGCCGACAACTACACCTTCTTCGTGGTCTACGGCCGGGCCGACGTCTCCCTCGACTACGGGAGCATCGACGTTCCGGAGATCGTGTTCCGGAAGCTCGGGTTCGACGAGCTGAACAAGCTCATCGAGGACAGCATCTCCCGTCGGGTGGTCGTCCTCGGCGCATGCACCGGGACCGACACCCACACCGTGGGCATCGACGCCATCCTGAACATGAAGGGCTACGCCGGAGACTACGGGCTCGAGCGCTACCCCTGGTTCGAGGCCTACAACCTCGGGAGCCAGGTGCCCAACGAGGAGCTGATCCGCAAGGCCGAGGCGCGGAAGGCGGACGCCATCCTGGTCTCGCAGGTGGTCACCCAGCGCGACGTGCACAAGGACAACGGCCGGCAGTTCATCGACGTGGCCAAGGCGCACGGCTTGAAGGGGAAGACCATCCTCCTGCTCGGCGGCCCCCGCGTGGACCACAAGCTGGCGATGGAGCTCGGGTTCGACGCCGGGTTCGGCCCCGGGACCAAGCCGTCGGACGTGGCGAACTACATCGTCCACGCGCTGCTGAAGAAGATGGGCAAGGAGCCCGAGGATCTGCACTTCGAGGGAGAACCGGCATGAGCGTGCGTTCGGTGCTCCGGCTGCGGATGTCCAGCCACGACGCCCATTACGGCGGGAACCTGGTGGACGGGGCGCGGATGCTCGGCCTGTTCGGCGACGTGGCGACCGAGCTCTGCATCCTCCACGACGGCGACGAGGGCCTGTTCCGCGCCTACGAATCGGTCGAGTTCCTGGCCCCGGTTCACGCCGGGGACTTCATCGAGGCGGAAGGGGAGATCACCGAGGTCGGGCGAACCAGCCGGAAGATGCGCTTCGAGGCGCGGAAAGTGATCCATCCGCTGCCCGACGTCTCCTCGTCCGCGGCGGAGGTGCTCGCGACGCCGCAGGTCGTGTGTCGCGCCACCGGGACCTGCGTGGTGCCGCTGGACAAGCAGCGAGGAAAGCGATGAGCGCGTCCCCGTACGTCATCACCGCGGCGATGGTGGGAGCGGAGACGACCCGTGAGCAGACCCCGTACCTGCCCATCACCGCGGAGGAGATCGCCGAGGACGCCGCGCGGTGCCGCGAGGCCGGTGCGGCGATGGTGCACCTCCACGTCCGGCGGCCCGACGGCACCCCGTCACAGGATGCCGAGCTCTTCCGTGCGGCCATCCGTGCCATCCGTGCGCGCTGCGACGTGCTCATCCAGACGTCGACCGGAGGCGCGGTGGGGATGACCGCGGACGAGCGGTGCGGACCACTCACCCTGACCGGCGCCGACCGACCGGACATGGCCACCCTCACCACCGGCACCGTGAACTTCGGGGACGAGGTGTTCAGCAACCCCCGGCCCCTGGTGAAGGAGATCGCCCGCCGCATCCGCGCCCTCGGCATCCGGCCGGAGATCGAGTGCTTCGATACCGGGATGATCGAGCAGGCCGAGTGGCTGGCGAAGGAAGGCCTGGTGGACCTCCCGGCCCATTACGACTTCGTGCTCGGTGTTCCCGGGTCGCTCGGGGCCTCGGAGCGAGCACTGGACTTCATGATCGGCTCGCTCTTGCCGGGGAGCACCTGGACGGTGGCCGGCGTGGGGCGACACCAGCTGCCGATGGCGGAGCTCGCCGCGGGGAAGGGCGGCAACGGCCGGGTCGGGCTCGAGGACAACGTCTACGTGAGCAAGGGCGTGCTGGCGAAGGGGAACTGGGAGCTGGTCGCCGAGGCGGCGACGCGCGCCCGCGCGAAGGGGCGGGAGATCGCCACTCCACAGCAGGCACGGGAGCTGCTGAGGCTCGCCAGCTGAGCATCGGCTGATCCTCCTCGCACGCGCACCGCCGAGCGCGCCTTACGGACCGCCGGCGCGCGGGCCCGAGTCTTCGACGCGAACTCTCGCGAGCTCGCGAGAACTCACGACGGAGCATCCGGGAGATCCTCCCGGAACCGCTGGCCTCCGACGACGCCGGGCGCCCGGCACGGTGCATGCCCTTGTGAGCGGCCAGGAGGATCGATGCAGAGCCGCGCACATCTCGGAAGAGAGGTCGGGTACCCGGTGCGTCACGCGCCGGGGCGCCGACCGGAACGTCGTACGAACGAAGAAACCGGAAGTCGTGATCGGTCGGTGGGTGGCGGAGCGCTGAGCGATCCCCGCCGGCGTCTCGCTCCGGCTCCCCGCCCCCCGGGCTGACACCATGAAGACTCCAGTGTCGTTGCTTGCCCTCTTCATGGGCTGGGGAAGTCTTGCCTGCGGAGTCCGGAGCGCGCCGCCGATGACCGTGGGAGTGGCCTGCGTGCGCGGTGACCTCCGAGTGGAGATCGCGGCTGGTCATCCGAAGCTCACCGGGGTCCCGGATGCGGACGCGCGATGGTGCACGGAGCTGGCCGCGACCCTCGCGCAGTATCGCGCCGCGTACGAGGAGCGCTTCGGTCACCAGGAGCTGGTGGGTATCCCCGTCCGCCTCCAGGCGGTGGACGATCTGCGCAGCATCGGGGCGCACGGCCGCTACGCCCTCTCTGGTGCCACCTACGCCGATGCCATCGACCTCGCCCGGAATGGGATCGAGTCCTTTCCACACGAGCTGAACCACGTCCGGACCGGCCCCTCGCACCAGGGCTGGTGCGTCGACTACGAGCCGTGGAGCGAGACCGTGCTCGGCATCGACCAGCGTGGCTACCTCGGTTGCTCCACGGAGTGACCGTCAGGCCTTGCGCCTCCAGGGGAGACCGCCGGCCGCGCCGAGCTCGGCAGCCGCCGACTGGAGCGCAGCCTGGCCCGCGGCGGGGTCGAGGCGGGACTCGAGGCCGCGCGCGCGGCGGACCTCGCGCCAGGCGACCAGCTCCGTGGCGTGGGCCCCTCCCTGGGTGTGCACCTGCTCGGAGTGGACCAGGAGCGCTCGGCTCAGGGCCTTGGAGCTCGGGCCCGAGGCGCGAACGCGTCCGGTCAGGTCGACCTCCCGGAGGAGCGCGACCGCCCGGTCCTCGAGCTTCCCCAGTTGCCAGGGCGCCCGGGCCTCCCCGACCGCGAGGAGCGCCGGCCACAGCCGCCGGTGCACCAGCGTCACCTTCGCCGAGAGGAGCGGGACGAAGAGGACCTGGCCTCCGTCCTCCAGGGCGTTCGCCACCTGGAAGATGCGCTTGCCGGCCGGGTGACCCCACCACGAGCCCTGGATGGGCTTGCCGGCCACCAGCGCGGTGAGGCTCGGCTTCCGGGCGTCGTGCATGAACAGGAGCCCCGTCCGCTCCAGGGCGTCCACTGCCTGGCCAAGCGCCTTCTCGGTGGACTCGTCACCCATCGCGGGCCGATATACCGCTCCTCCGGACGACGAGGGACCCCGCGATGCCGCTGCTCACCGAGCTGTACCGGCCGTCGCTGATGCTCCTGACGGACCTCTACCAGCTGACCATGGCCGCGGCGGCCTGGGGCTCGGGCGCGGCCATGGTCAGCTGGTAGA
>DASROG010000397.1:0-7837 GCA_035646995.1 Myxococcaceae bacterium | reverse complement strand
GCCGAAGCGGGTCCAGCCGAGCAAGGCGCGCAAGGAGCCCGAGGGCTAGCTCAGGGGGCCGGGGCCTCCGCACGCGTCCGGCGATCGGCAGCGGGGCCACGCCGGGCGAGGAAGGAGTGAAGCTGGGCGACCACCGCCGCGCCCTCTCCGATCGCCGCCCCGACGCGCTTCACCGAACCGCAACGGACGTCGCCCACGGCGAAGATTCCTTCGACGCTCGTCTCCAACGGAAGTGGCACACGCGCAGTCGAACCCGCATCGGCGCCGGTTCGAATGAACCCCTTCTCGTCCAGTGGCACGCCGCAGCCGTTCAGCCAGGTCGCGACCGGATCGGCGCCGGTGAAGACGAACAGGTGGGTGATGGCGTGCTCCTCTTCGACTCGAGTGCGACGGTGGCGCCACCGCACATGGTACAGACCCTGGTCTGGTGTGCCGGAGAGCTGCACGATCTCCGTCTCGCAGAGGACTGCGATGTTGGAAGAGGCCGCGATCCGGTCGATCAGATAGCGTGACATGGTGCTCGAAAGGCTCGGCCCGCGCACCAGCATGCTCACCTGGCGCGCCTGGCTCGAAAGGAACACCGCCGCCTGTCCCGCGGAGTTTCCTCCGCCGATCAAGGCCACCTCTTCACCGCGGCACAGCCGAGCCTCGACCGGCGAGGCCCAGTACGACACGCCGCGGCCTTCGAACTGCGCAATGTTCGGAATCTCCGGACGGCGATACCGCGCGCCTGTCGCGACCACCACCGCCCGCGCCCGGACCCGGCGGCCGTCGGCGAGGTGCAGGATGAGCACCCGATCCGGCCCCGAGGTCTCGGAGGTGCAGTCCAGCTGCTTCACTTCCGTCGAGAGGCTGAACTCGGCCCCGAACTTCTGCGCCTGGGCGAAGGCGCGCCCCATGAGTGCCTGCCCAGCGACGCCGGTGGGAAACCCCAGGTAGTTCTCGATCCGCGCGCTGGCGCCCGCCTGTCCCCCAAAGGTGAGGGCCTCCAGCACGAGGATCGAGAGACCCTCGGACGCCCCGTAGACGGCGGTCGCGAGCCCCGCTGGACCGGCGCCCACGATTGCCACGTCGTACGGTTCGCTGCGCAGGGTTCGTGCCACCAGCCCGAGCGCCTGCGCCAGTTCCTGCTTCGTCGGGTTCCTGAGAACCGCGCCGTCCGTCATGACGACGACGGGGAGGTCACCGGGGGGATACCGGCCCAGAAGCGACGACGCGTCCGGATCCTCGTCGGGGTCGACCACCCGGAAGGGAGTCCCGTTGCGCCCGAGGAAGGCGGACAGCCTGGTGACTTCCGGAGACCTGAGTGACCCGATGATCACCGGCCCTCCGAAGCCGATCTCGATCATGGCCACGTGCCGCAGGATCAGCGCACGCAGGATGCGTTCCCCGAGCTCGGCCTCAGCGACGAGCAACGCGCGAAGCTGGTCAGAAGGAACGACGATCGCCTCCACCTCCTCGACCGCCTGGACATCGATCGCGCTCGGCTTTCCCGAGAGCGTTCCGAGATCGGCCACAACCTCGCCCGGGAGGACTTCCATCTCCTCCGGGGTGCCTCCGATCAGCTGCGCGAAGTCGGCGACGGGAAGCGCTCGGCCAAGCGGATCGCGGCTGACGACTGCCAGTCGGCCGGACAGGATCAGGTACATCCCCGGGCTCGGCTTTCCCACCCGACAGAGGAGTTCCCCCGGGCTGAACCGGCGCACTTCACCAAAGCGCCGGACCCGGTCGATCTCGTCCGACGAGAGGACCGGGAACATCTGGTCGAACCGGCGCGCCAGCGCGCCGCTGGGCGTTGGCCGATGCAGATGACTGGTCATGTTCGTTCCCCCCTCAGGCGCCGAACAATGCCTTGAGCTCGGCCGGCACCACGGCCTCGAGCTGGGCGTAGGTGCACGACTGCGGCGTCCGGTCGGGCCGCCAGCGGAGGAAGTGGGTCGCGTGCCGGAAGCGGGAGCCCTGCAGGTGATCGTAGCTGACCTCGATCACGCGCTCGATGCGCAAGGGCTCCCAGGAGAGGTCCTTCTTGTTGTTCCACCGGCTCGGGGCGCCCGGCATGCGCTGCTGGGTCTCGCCGGCCATCGTCGCCCACTCCTTCCAGGGGTGGGCCTCGAGCGCAGTCTCGCGGAGCGGCGCGAGCTCGGCCTCGAACTGCTTCCGCTGCGCCGCCGAGAAACCAGAGCAGATGCCCACGTGGTGGAGCGTCCCCTGCTCGTCGTGGAGCCCGAGGAGGAACGAGCCGACACCACCACCGCCCTTGAACCAGCGGAAGCCCGCCACCACGCAGTCGGCGGTGCGCTCGTGCTTCACCTTCAACATCTCGCGCTTGTCCTCGAGGTAGGGCAGGGCGAGCGGCTTCACCATCACCCCATCCAGTCCCGCGCCCTCGAAGCGCCGGAACCACTCCTCCGCCAGGGCGCGGTCCCGGGTGGCGGGAGTCAGGTGGACCGGTGGCTTCGCGCCGGCGAGCGCCTGCTCGAGCCTGCGCCGCCGTTCCTCGAAGGGGAGCGCCCGGAGGTCCTCGGCGCCCAGCGCCAGCAGGTCGAAGGCGACGAAGGAGGCCGGCGTCTCCTCGGCGAGCTTCCGGACCCGTGAGGCCGCGGGGTGGATCCGGTTGAGCAGGGCATCGAAGTCGAGCCCCTGCGGGCCAGTGATGACGATCTCTCCATCCACCACGCAGCGTTCCGGGAGCGAGGCGCGCAGAGGACCGAGAATCTCCGGGAAATAGCGGGTCATGGGCCGCTCGTTGCGGCTGCCCAGCTCCACCTCGTCGCCGTCGCGGAAGACGATGGTCCGGAAACCGTCCCACTTTGGCTCGTAGATGACCTCCCCGGCCGGGGGTAGCTGGCGGACCAGGCGCGACAGCATCGGTGAGACCGGCGGCTGGACGGGGAGCGTCAACGGCCGACCGCCTCGACCTGCGTGGCGAGCATCTGCCCGTCCTTCACGATGTAGGTCACCCGGACGGTGGACCCGATCGGAAAGCCCTCCCGGCCTCCCGCCGCTCCATGGAGGATCCACCGGGTCCGGTCATCGGTGTGGAGCGTCTTCACCGGACCGGAGGTGGGGCGCACGTCCAGCTCGGTCCGGCTGGTGGTCACCAGCACGCCCTGGACCTGATCTCCCGCGGCGAGCTCGCGCATCGCCTGACTCGCATTGTCCAGTCCCTGCCGGGCGGAGTCGCCCGCCGCGCCCGCGGCGCCACGGGCCTTGCTCGCGGCCTCGTCCGCGGCGCTCCGGGCCTTCGCGGCCGCCTCGTCGGCGGCGCCGCGGGCCTTCGTGCCGGCCTCGTCCGCGGCAGCCCTCGCTTGCTCCGCGGCGTTCCGGGCCTGGGCTGCGGCCTCCTTCGCGGCCCGCTCGGCGTCGGCAGCGGCGCCCTTGGCCTGGGCGACGGCCTCCTGTGCCTCACGCTTGCACGCGGTCATGACGAGGGCGGTGGCGAGGAGAACGGCGAGACGCATCGAACGACCCCCCTTGGGAAGTGAAGGGCGGCGTAGCATGGGTCGACCCTCCGCTGAACGGCCGAGGAGCAGGGAAGGTGGGTTGTCACCATGAGCATCCCGAGGTGTCGCCGCGGCCTGGTGCTCCTGGTGCTCGCCTGGTGGGCCTGGGGCTGTGGGTCGGGGCCCGCCGGTCCGGTGTCGGGGCCGGACGCTGGAGCCACCGACATCCGCGTCCTTCTGGCGGCGATCCCCGGGCTGGTCGTCGTGGGGGAGCAAGACGGGGGCGTTCCGGGGTATCGGCGCTTCGACCTCACCTTCGAGCAGCCGGTGGATCGTTCGAACCCGGCAGGCCCGCACTTCGAGCAACGGCTGACGCTCCTCTACCGCGATGCCGCAGCCCCCACCGTGCTCGAGATCTCCGGCTACTTCCTGCCCCCGCCCACGCGCACCGAGCTGGCAGCGCTGCTCAACGGCAATCAGCTCTCGGTCGAGCATCGATACTTCGGTCCATCCATTCCCGATCCTCCGGTCGATTGGGCGCGCCTCGACATCCGCCAGGCGGCGGACGATCACCACGCCATCCTCCTCGCTCTCAGGCCGGTGCTGACCGGCCGCTGGCTTTCGACCGGGCTGAGCAAGGGTGGAATGGCATCGGTGTTCCACCGGCGCTTCCATCCCTCGGATGTCGACGGGACGCTGGCGTACTCCCCCCCCATCCTCTACGACACGGACCAGGGGCAGGGTAGTCAGAACCGGTTCATCCAGTTCCTGCGCCAGGTGGGCACCGACTCCTCGTGTCGCCAGGCGTTGCGCGACCTCCAGGTTTCGGTTCTGGAACGCCGCTCGGAGATGCTGGACCGGATGAATCTCTACGCCGCGCAGAGGGGTATCGCGTGGAACCTGCTCGGGACGGGGAGGGCTCTGGAGTTCGCCGTCGAGGAGACTCCCTTCCTCTTCTGGCAATTCGGAGCCGCCTCGAGGTGCGCCACGATTCCCGCGGCCTCGGCGACGAGCGATGCCCTCTTCGCCTTCCTCGACGCGACGGTCGGCCTCAGCTTCTACTCCGACGTCGAGCTCGCCCGCTTCCTGCCCTACTACTACCAGGCCGCCGATCAGCTGGGCTACCCGATCGACGACGAGAGCTACCTGGTGGATGGCGGGGGCCAATCACTCCTTCAATTCCCCGACTCCGACCATCCACAAACCTATCTTCCCTCGAGCGTTCCGACGCCGGTCTACGGCGACGCGGAGATGCGGGACATCCAGTCCTGGGTCACGACCCAGGGAAGCAGGCTGCTCTTCATCTATGGCGAGATCGATCCCTGGAGCGCCGCGGCTTTCGAGCTCGGTCAGGCCGCGGACTCCTTCCGCCTCGTCGCGCCGGGTGGGAACCATCTCTCGGGGATCCACGACCTGGCAGCGCAGGATCGAGCTGCGGCCCTCGAGGCGCTCGGTCGCTGGGCAGGAGTCACCGTCTCGGTCAATGCGTGGGCCGCTGAGCCGGCGAGCGCCGAGCGCACCCGGTCGGCACCGGATCGCTTCAGCCTGCGAGGCGCCGGTACTCCTTGAGGTGTCGCAGGGCGAGCATCGGCTGCCCCCGGCGCTCGTGGAGGCAGGCGAGGTTGTAGTGCGCCTCGGCGAGCCGTGGGTCCGAGCGGAGCGCGGTCTCGTACCACTCGACCGCTTCCGCCGTGCGGCCCTGGTCCCCCAGCGCGACCGCCAGGTTGTACGCCGCCGTCGCGTCGCTCGGGCGGGCGGCCAGCGCGGCGCGGTAGTGGGTCTGTGCTTCCGGCAGCCGGCCCTCCTCGTGGAGGAGGCGGCCCAGGTTCACGTGCGCGTCGGCATGCCCGGGCGACCGGGCCAGGAGCTGTGCGTAGAGCGCCCGGGCTCGCGCCGGGGCGCGGTCCTCGAGTGACTGGGCCTCCGAGAAGAGCGCGTCCACGTCGGGAGCGGCTGCGGAGGCCGGCAACGGCGCGACGTCCAGGTCGAGGAGCACCTGCCCGGAGTGGGTGTCCACACGGGCCTTGCCCTCGCGGAGGACGATCTGCTGGCCGGCCGCCTCCAGCCGGAGCGCGCTGACCGGACGATCCTCCGGAAGCCGTGCCCGCGCCTGCCGGAGCGCATCCGCCACCCTCGCCGGTGCGATGGCCTGATCCACCAGGCGCTTGGCGTTGCGGAGCAGGACCAGGTCCTGGAACGTGAGCGCACGGGCCCCGGGGCGGCGGAGACCGGTCGCGCGCTCGGGCAGGCCCGCCTCGACCAGCTGGAGCACCCGCGCCTCGGACGTGCCCAGCACCGCTGCCGCATCGGCAAGCGTGTAGGTCCGTGTCTCCACTCGGGTCCGCTGCATGACCCTGAAAGAGGTACCAGCGGGGTCTGACTCAGCCCTTCCAGGGGCGCAGCCGCGGGATCCATCCCGGCACCGCCCGGCGGTACGTCTCGTAACCCTCTCCGAACTGCCGGCGGAGCACTGGCTCCTCGTAGAGCCGGACGAAGCTCACCACCAGGACCGCGACCAGCCCCGCGTACCACAGGAGCACCGTCTGCCCGAGCAGGAGCGCCTGGCCGACGATGGCCGAGACCACTGCCAGGTACATCGGGTTGCGGACGTGCCGGTACGCCCCCGTCACCACCAGTCGCTCCGTGGGCGCGACCGGCGCGGGAGTGCCGAGGCCGTCACGCACGAAGCGAACGAACGCGCTCACCAGGATGGGCAGGGCGACCAGGAGGAGCACGGCCCCGAGCACTCGCACCGGTGCAGCGACGGGCCGGCTCTCCCACCGGGTCAGCCACCAGGGGATGAGCCCCACCACCACGCCGGGCGCGGCAGCGAAGAACAGCGCGCTGCCGAGCGCTGCGCTCCACGGGCGCATGAGCGCCTCAGCGCTTGCCGCGCTTCTTCGCTGCGGCGGGCTGCGCGTCCTGGGCCGGAGCGCGCTTGGGCGGCTTCCGCTCGGCCATCGCCGCCGCGGGAGCAGCCTTCTCGGAGGGCGCTGCGCCGCGCTTCGCCAGGCTCGCCTTCAGCGCCTCCATCAGGTCGATCACCTGGGTGCGGGGCGGCTCGGCGGGAGCGATCGACACCGGCTCCCCGGCGATCTTCGCGTCGATCACCGCCTGCAGCTTCTTCCGGTAGGTGTCCTCGTACTTCCCGGCGTCGAAGGTGTCGGTCGACAGCTGGTCGATGAACTGCTTCGCCAGCTGGAGCTCCGCCGGCTTCACCTCTCCCTCGCCGATCGGGACCTCGCTCACCGGCCGCAGCTCGTCCGAGTAGCGGAGGGTCTGCATCACCAGCGCGCGCTCCCGCGGGCGGATGAGCACGAGCTCCTCCCGGCCGCGGGTGGAGTACTTGGCGATGGCCGCGTGCTGGGCATGCTCCAGCGCCTGGGCCAGGAGCCGGTACGGCCGGTCCGCACCCTTGTCCGGCCCCAGGTACCAGCCGTTCTCGAAGTAGAGCGGGTCCACCTTGGAGAGCGGGACGAACTCGGTGATCTCCATCGCCTTGGTGGAGGCCTCCTCGAGCGCCTTCAGCTCCTCGGCGGTGAAGAGCACGTACTGGTCGCGCGCGAACTCGTAGCCCTTCACCAGATGGTCACGGGTGACGATCTCGTTGTCCACCGGGCACCAGAGCTGCTGCTTGATGCGGTTCTTGCACTTGTCGTGGAGCTGGTGGAACGAGATCTGCGCCGCGCTCTCGGCGGCGGCGTAGAGCTTCACCGGGATGTTCACCAGGCCGAAGGAAATGGTCCCCGAGCCGATCGCACGTGCCGCCATGAGAGCGTAGATATACCCCCCACCGCATGGCCGCCAGCGGACGCCCCCCTCGCAACAGGTCTGTCGCGACCCCACCCTTCCGCCTCGCCGTCGAGCGGACCGGCGCACCCGAGCGGGAGGTCCGGCTGGCCGACGTGGACTTCCAGCTCGCCAGCCGGGCTCCCCGCGCCTTCACCCGCAGCGGATGGTCGTTCGAGCTGAAGTACGACGGCTACCGCATCCTCGCCGAGCGGCGCGGCAAGCAGGTCCGGCTCCGCTACCGCGGCGGAAGCGACCCCTCCGCGCAGTTCCCCGAGGTGGTGGCGGTGCTGCGGGCGCTTCCCTCCGACGACTTCATCGTCGACGGAGAGGTGGTGGTGGAGGACAGCGAAGGCCGGCCCTCGTTCTCATTGCTACAGCAGCGCGCCCAGCGGCCCCGGCCTCCGCCCGGGGCGCCGCCCGCCACCTACTGGACCTTCGACCTCCTCGCCGCGGAGGGACGCGACCTGCGTGGACTGCCGCTCGCCCGCCGGCGGGAGCTGCTCGGGGGGCTGACCGCGGACGGGGGCCGGGTCCGGTGCGTCCAGCCGGTGGAGACGGACGGCGAGGCCTTCTACGAGGCGGTGAAGCAGATGGGGCTGGAG
>DASROG010000396.1:0-2085 GCA_035646995.1 Myxococcaceae bacterium | reverse complement strand
GGGCTCGAGGGTTCGGGTGGTCAGCGCCACCCGGCCGATCTCGCTCTTCCCGCCGCCGGGGGTGGTGAGGGGAACGCCCCCGGCGTGGAGCTGCTGCGAATGCTTGCACCGCGGGCAGCGGGCCCGACTCGCCCGGGCGACCGCGTCGTCCGGGAGCAAGTACTCGGTGCCGCACTGTTCACATCGGAAGCGCATCCGTGGGCGGCCGTCAGTGCCGGAAGTGCCGCACGCCGGTGAAGACCATAGCCACGTCGTGCTCGTCGGCTGCGGCGATCACCTCCGCGTCGCGGACGCTGCCTCCGGGCTGGGCCACTGCCCGGGCACCGGCCTGGGCCAGGGCGTCCAGCCCGTCGCGGAAGGGGAAGAAGGCGTCCGAGGCCACCGCGCTCCCCCGCAGCACCTCGCCCCCGCGCGCGGCGGCGATCTTCACCGACTCGACCCGGCTGGTCTGTCCCCCTCCCACCGCGAGGATCCGATCGGCGGTGGAGAACACGATGGCGTTGCTCTTGACGTGCTTGCACACCCGCCAGCCGAAGCGGAGAGCGGCCATCTCCGACGGGCTCGGTGCACGCCGGGTCGCGACCTTCCATTCAGTGGAGGGCTCGACGGCATCGCGATCCTGCACCAGCAGGCCCCCGGAGATGCTCCGGAGCTCCAGCGAGGGGAAGGCCCGGGCCCCGGGGGGCCACGCCCGGCGCGCATCGAGCAGCCGGAGGTTCTTCTTTCCCCCGAAAACCCCGCGCGCGGCCTCGGAGTATCCCGGAGCGATGATCGCCTCGAGGAAGGTCTCGGCCATCGCCCGGGCGGTGGGTTCGTCCACCTCGCGGTTCACGGCCACGATTCCTCCGAAGGCGGAGACCTCGTCGACCGCGCGGGCGATCCGGTAGGCCTTCTCCAGCACCTCGTCCTAGGCCACGCCGCAGGGGGTGTTGTGCTTGATGATCACCGCCGCCGGTCGCTCGGGGAACTCCAGCGCCAGGGCGAGCGCGGCGTCGAGGTCGAGCAGGTTGTTGTACGAGAGCTCCTTGCCCTGGAGCACCTCGGCGAAGGAGACGGAAGGGCCGGGGGGCTCGCGATAGCCGCGGTACCACGCCCCACGCTGGTGGGGGTTCTCTCCGTAGCGCAGCTCCTGGACCTTGCGGAACCCGAGGGTCAGCTCGTCGGGAAAGGGGACCCCGTCGCGCTCGGACATCCACCCCGCGATGCTCGCGTCATACGCCGCGGTATGGGTGTAGGCCTTGCGCTGGAGCCGCCGGCGCGTCTCGGCCGAGGTGCTCCCCCGGCGGAGCTCCTCCAGGACCGGCTGGTAGTCGTCCGGGTCGACCAACACCGTGACCGAGGCGGCGTTCTTCGCCCCGGCGCGGATCATCGCCGGTCCGCCGATGTCGATGTTCTCCAGGATCTCCTCCTCCGCGCCGCCCTTGGCGACCGTCTCGCGGAAGGGGTAGAGGTTCACCGCCAGCACCGAGATGGGGGAGATTCCACCGGCCTCCATCTCCGCCCGGTCCGAGGCGAGCGCGGGGCGTCCCAGGAGCCCGCCGTGAATCCGGGGATGGAGCGTTTTCACCCGGCCCCCGAGGATTTCCGGGCTCCCGGTGTGCTCCGAGACCTTGCGCGCAGGGAGGCCCGCGTCCTTGAGGGCCTGGAGGGTTCCACCGGTGCTGAGGAGCTGGAATCCGAGGTCGACGAGACCGCGGGCGAAGGGGACGAGTCCCCGCTTGTCGGAGACGCTGAGGAGGGCGATCACGGGTCCTGGGAGGGATGACTGGAGACCTCGGGACGAAACACCGCACCCTTTCACCTGTCAACGAACGACAGCGGCCCCGCGCATCCGGGGGGTCGACCGCACCCCGGCGGCGAAGGCGGCGACCCGCGAAGGGGGGATCCAGCGACGCTTCGGCCTTCGCGCCGCGGAGAATCAGTCCTCGGTGGCCTCCCGGAGCTTGGCCAGCCCACGGGTCTCCACCTGCCGGATGCGCTCGCGGGTGAGGTTCATGATCTCCCCCACCTCCTCGAGAGTGATCCCGCCCTTCTCGGCCACGTCGAGCGCGCAGGTGTGCTCGAGCTCCCAGATCTCCTTGTCCG
>DASROG010000395.1:0-18959 GCA_035646995.1 Myxococcaceae bacterium | reverse complement strand
CGCAGTGGCGGAAGGCGGTCAACGAGTACGCCCAGCGGACGCTCGAGCTGCTGAGCACGAAGAACTAGGCCTTTCGTCGACGGGCAACCGTTGACACCCCGGCGGGTCCCCTGGCGTCATCGGCGCCGGAGGGTCGACCCGCCGTTTTTTTTTGCAGTCGATCCAGGGGCCAATCGGAGCAAGGGGGTCGTCGATGTCGCCTGCCTCGGTGAGCAAGGTCGTGAGCCTCGACGAGGCCGTGGCCTTGGTGCAGCCGGGCAGCACGCTCGCCACCTCCGGGTTCGTGGGCATCGGGACCCCGGATGGGCTCCTCGAGGCGCTGGCTCGCGCCTACCAGACCCACGGCCGGCCGGGCGACCTCACCCTGGTCTTCGCCGCTGGGCAGGGAGACGGGAAGACCCGGGGCCTGAATCGCCTCGCGGTGCCGGGGCTCCTCAAGCGCGTGGTGGGCGGCCACTGGGGACTCATCCCCCGGGTCGGAGCGCTCGCCCTCGCCGGCGAGATCGAGGCCTACAACCTCCCCCAGGGCTGCATCTCGCACCTCTACCGGGACATCGCCGCCGGAAAGCCGGGCACCCTCTCCCGCGTCGGCCTGGGGACGTTCGTCGATCCGCGCAACGGCGGGGGGAAGGTGAACTCGCGCACCACCGAGGACATCGTCGAGCTCCTCCAGGTCCACGGCGAGGACTGGCTGCTCTACCGTGCGTTCCCGGTCGACGTGGTGTTCCTCCGGGGAACCACCGCGGACCCGCACGGCAACGTGAGCATGGAGCGCGAGGCGCTCACCCTCGACAACCTGGCGATGGCCATGGCGGCGAAGAACAGCGGCGGGCTGGTGATCGTCCAGGTGGAGCGGCTCGCCGAGGTCGGCTCCCTCCATGCCCGGACGGTGAAGATCCCCGGGGCGCTGGTCGACTGCGTGGCGGTGGCCCCGGCCGAGTACCACGCACAGACCTACGCCACCGCCTACAGTCCCGCCTTCTCCGGGGAGCTGCGGGTGCCGCTGGAGTCGATGCCTCCGCCGGACCTCGACGGGCGCAAGGTGATCGGCCGGCGCGCAGCGTCCGAGCTCATCCCGGGCACGCTCATCAACCTCGGCATCGGCATGCCGGAATCGGTGGCGGGCGTGGCGGCAGAGGAGGGCCTGCTGTCGCTGGTCACGCTCACCGCCGAACCCGGCGTGATCGGCGGGCTGCCGGCCTCGGGGCTCAACTTCGGCGCCGCGGTGAACAACGAGGCGCTGGTCGACCAGAACCAGCAGTTCGACTTCTACGACGGCGGCGGCCTCGATCAGGCGTACCTCGGCATGGCCCAGGTGGACGCGGCGGGCAACGTCAACGTCAGCCGGTTCGGGAAGACCTTCGCCGGGTGCGGCGGATTCATCAACATCAGCCAGAACGCCCGGAAGGTGGTCTTCGTCGGGACCTTCACCTGTGGAGGCCTGGCGCTGGAGATCGGCGACGGACGGCTGCGGATCCTCAAGGAAGGCCAGAGCCGGAAGTTCGTCCCCGCGGTGGAGCAGGTCACGTTCAGCGGCAAGCGCGCCCGCGAGCTCGGCCACGAGACGATGTACGTGACCGAGCGAGCGGTCTTCCGGCTCACCGAGAGCGGTCTCCGGCTGGAGGAGATCGCCCCGGGCATCGACCTGGAGCACGAGGTGCTGGGCCAGATGGAGTTCGCCCCGGAGATCAAGCAGCCGCTGGGAACGATGGATTTGCGACTCTTCCGGGCCGAGCCGATGGGCCTGCGACGGCTGCTGGAGGAGCGGCCCCTGGCGTCGCGGTTCGAATTCGACCCTCAACGCGAGGTGCTCTTCATCAACTTCGCCGGCCTGGCGATCAGGAGCGAGCAGGACCTCCAGGACATCGCCGTGACGGTGGAGAAGGTCTGCGCACCGCTGGGACGGCGGGTTCGGGCGGTCGTCGACTACGACGGGTTCAGCGTCCCCGCGCACCTGGCCGATGCGTACGCAGAGCTGGTCCGGGAGCTCACGGAGCGCTACTACGAGCGCGTGACCCGTTACACCTCGAGCGCCTTCCTGCGGCTGAAGCTCGGCGCAACCCTGCAGGCCCACCACGTGGCCCCCGAGCTCTTCGACACCCAGCGCCACGCGCTGGAATCCCTCAAGCGCCGGCGGCGCACCCGCAGCTCGCCGGCAGGGAGTGACCGATGAAGGTGCTCGAGCTGCCCCCGCGTCTTGTCGCGACCGAGGAGGAGCCACCGCTCCCGCCGCCGCCGAAGTCCGGGCCCGTCCAGAGCGGCCTGCGCCGGATCACCGACGAGGCCCTCGACCGCGTGGACCCGGTGGGCTTCGGGCGCGCGCTCGCCTTCCAGGCGGCGGGCCTGGTCCGCCACCCGGTGTCCACCACGCGGGCGATCGCCCGCTGGGCCAACGGGGCGCTGGTGGCCGCCGGGGTCTCCTCGGTGCGGGCGGTCGGGGCCACGCCGGAGGGGCCGATGCCGGTGCCGGCGAAGGACCGGCGCTTCGCCGACAAGACCTGGACCGAGAATGCTCTCTTCTTCTGGCTGCTCCAGAACCACCTGCTCCGCGAGCAGCTGGCGAAGGAGCTGCTCGAGGCGGCCGGGCTCGACGAGATGATGGAACGAAAGGCCCGGATGGCGAGCCAGCTCCTCGTCGACGCGCTCGCCCCGACCAACTTCTTCCTCACCAACCCCAACGCCCTGCGCCGGGCCTTCGAGACCGGCGGGCTCAGCGCGCTGCGCGGGCTCCGCAAGTGGCTGGACGATCTCCGCACCCGCGAGGGCTGGCCGCGCCTGGTGGACCGCTCCGGGTTCGAGGTGGGCAAGAACCTCGCCTCCACTCCGGGGAAGGTCGTCTACCGGAACCGGCTCTTCGAGCTCATCCAGTACGCGCCGCAGACCGAGACGGTCCACTCGGTTCCCCTCCTCTGCAGCCCGCCGTTCATCAACAAGTACTACATCATGGACCTCGCCCCCGGCCGGAGCTTCGTCGAATGGGCGGTGAAGAACGGGCACACCACCTTCTGCATGAGCTACCGCAACCCCGACGAGAGCCTGCGGGACGTCGGCTTGGCGGACTACCTGCTGGAGGGCCCGCTGGAGGCGCTCCGGGTGGTGAAGGAGATCACCGGCGCGCCGAAGGTCAACGTCGCGGCGCTCTGCGTGGGTGGCACGCTGGCCACGATGGTCGCCGCGTACCTCGAGGCCATGGGCGACCGGTCGGTCAACTCCCTGACCCTGATGAACACCCTGGTGGACTTCAGCGAGCCCGGGCCACTGGGGGCCTTCACCGACCGCCCGACCATCGAGCGCATGCTCCGGCGGGTGAATCGGCAAGGGCTGCTCGAGTCCCACGAGATGGCCCGGACCTTCAACCTGCTGCGGCCCAACGACCTGTACTTCAACTACTTCGGCTCGGCCTGGATGATGGGCGAGGAGCCGCCCGGGTTCGACCTCCTGGCCTGGAACGACGACGGGATGAACGTCCCGGCGCGCCTGCTCGAAGAGTATCTACGCGGCTGCTACCTGGACAATGCGCTGGCTAGGGACGAGATGACCTTCCAGGGCAAGCGCCTTCGGCTGGGGGCGGTGAGGCAGGACACGTTCATCGTCGGCGCGATGGAGGACCACATCACCCCGTGGCGCTCGGCGTTCCGGACGGCGAGCCTCCTCGGGGGGAAGGTGCAGTTCGTCCTCAGCAGCTCTGGCCACATCGCGGGGGTGGTCAACCCGCCGAGCAAGAGCGCGGCCTACTGGCTGCACGAGCATCTGCACGAGCAGCTGCACGAGACTTCCGAGGCTTGGCACGTTGCGTCAACGCGTCACGGGGACACCTGGTGGAACTCGTGGTCCCGCTGGATCCAGGCCCGAGCCGGCGAGCACGTTCGACCGCCGGCGACGCCGGGAAGCGACGAGTTCCCGCCGCTCGCCGATGCGCCGGGGCTCTACGTCACCGAACGATGAGCCGAGCAAAGTCCCTGCGAAAAGACGCTCGACCTGGGCGACGCAACGTGTCTTGCTGCGTCCCCCACCGTTTTCCTAGGTCAGCGCACATGCTCGATTCGGCGCGTCAGACGGCTGAGCCGCTCCTCGAGACGCACGGGCTCACGAAGGAATTCCGCGGGTTCGTCGCGGTCAAGAACGTGAGCCTCACCGTGCGCGCCGGGACGATTCACGCGCTGATCGGCCCGAACGGGGCGGGGAAGACGACCTGCTTCAACCTCCTCACCAAGTTCCTCACCCCGTCCGCCGGCACCATCAAGTTCAAGGGTCAGAACATCACCTCGGACAGGCCGGCCGAGGTCGCCCGCCGCGGGGTGGTGCGCTCGTTCCAGATCTCCGCGGTGTTCCCCCACCTCACGGTGCTGGAGAACATCCGCGTGGCGCTGCAGCGGAAGCGCGGCAGCTCGTTCGACTTCTGGCGCTCCGAGCGAGCGCTCAAGGACCTCGAGCCGCGCGCGAACGAGCTGGCCGAGGCGGTGGGCCTCCAGGACTTCCTGCACACCCTGGCGGTGGAGCTGCCCTACGGGCGGAAGCGGGCCCTGGAGATCGCGACCACGCTGGCGCTCGACCCCGAGCTGCTCCTCCTCGACGAGCCCACCGCGGGGATGGGGCACGAGGACGTGGACCGCATCGCCGCCCTCATCAAGCGGGTCGGCGCGAGCCGCACGGTGCTGATGGTGGAGCACAACCTCAAGGTGGTGGCCAACATCTCGCACATCATCACCGTGCTCGCCCGCGGCGAGGTGCTCGCCGAGGGCGACTACGCCGCGGTGTCGAAGAACAAGGACGTGATGCAGGCGTACATGGGGACCGAGCATGCCTGAGCTCGCCACGGCGAAGGCTGGCCCCCCGCCCGAGCTCGCCACCCGGCCGATGCTGCGGGTCGCGGGGCTCCAGGCCTGGTACGGCGAGTCCCACATCCTCCACGGCGTCGATCTGGAGATCCGGCCGGGCGAGCTGGTCACCCTGCTCGGCCGGAACGGAGCGGGGAAGACCACCACGCTGCGGTCGGTGATGGGCATGGTGCCTCGCCGCGAGGGCTCGGTGCTGCTCGAGGGCCAGGAGATCATCCGTCTTCCGCCCCACCGCATCGCCCGCATGGGGATGGAGATCTGCCCCGAGGAGCGCGGCATCTTCGCCAGCCTCACCGTCGAGGAGAATCTCCTCTTGCCTCCGCAGGTGCGACCGGGCGGCATGGACATGAAGGCGGTCCTGGAGCTCTTCCCCAACCTCGGGGAGCGCTTGAACAGTCAGGGAACCAAGCTCTCGGGTGGCGAGCAGCAGATGCTGGCCATCGGGCGCATCCTCCGCACCGGGGCGCGTCTGCTCCTGCTCGACGAGCCCACCGAGGGGCTCGCACCGGTGATCGTCCAGCACATCGGGGCCACCATCCACCGCCTCAAGGCCGAGGGGTTCACCATCCTGCTGGTGGAGCAGAATCTGAAATTCGCCTCCTCCATCGCCGACCGTCACTACGTGATGGACCGGGGCCGCGTGGTCGACGAGATTCCCGCCGATCGCTTTCAGTCGAGCATGCCGCAGCTGAAGACCCATCTCGGTGTCTAGACGTCCCTTTCACTCGCAGGCTCCAGGAGCGCCTCCCCTATGAGACTGGCTTCACGGTTTCTCGCTCTCGCCCTTCCCTGCCTCTTGCCGTTCGGCGCCCTGGCCCAGGGCAAGGTGGTGAAGATCGGCGTCCTCAACGACATGTCCGGCCTCTACGCCGACCTCGGCGGGCCGGGCTCGGTGGTGGCGGCGAAGATGGCGGCCGAGGAGTTCGGCAACAAGGTCGCCGGAATGCCGATCGAGATCGTCAGCGCCGATCACCAGAACAAGCCGGACATCGGCTCGGGCATCGCCACCAAGTGGATCGACGTGGACGGGGTGGACGCCATCCTCGACGTGCCCAACTCCGGCGTGGCCCTGGCGATGGCCAAGATCGCCGCCGACAAGAACAAGGTGTTCATCGACTCCGGCGCGGCGACCTCGGACCTCACCGGCAAGGCTTGCACCCCCAACACCGTGCACTGGACCTACGACACCTGGTCGCTGGCCAACGGCACCGGGAAGTACGTGGTGAAGGCCGGCGGGGACACCTGGTTCTTCCTGGTCGCGGACTACGCCTTCGGCAAGGCCCTGGAGCGGGACACCAAGACGGTGGTCGAGGCCAACGGCGGGAAGGTGCTCGGCTCGGTGAGCCACCCCCTGAACGCCTCCGACTTCTCCTCCTTCCTCCTCCAGGCCCAGGCCTCCAAGGCCAAGATCATCGGCCTGGCCAACGCCGGCGGCGACACGATCAACTCGATCAAGGCCGCCTCCGAGTTCGGCATCGTCCAGGGTGGCCAGAAGATGGCCGGCCTGCTGGTGTTCATCAGTGACATCCACGCCCTGGGGCTCAAGGCTGCCAACGGACTGCAGCTGACCTCGGCCTTCTACTGGGACACGAACGACGCGACCCGCGCCTGGTCCAAGAAGTTCGCCGCCCGCCACAATGGCCGGATGCCCACCATGGTCCAGGCCGGGGTCTACGCCGGAGTGCTGCACTACCTGAAGGCGGTGCAGGCCCTGAAGTCCGACGAGGACGGCAAGGCGGTGGTGGCGAAGATGAAGTCTCTCCCCACCGACGACCCCGCGTTCGGCAAGGGAACCATCCGCGCCGACGGGCGGAAGATCCACCCCATGTACCTCTTCGAGGTGAAGAAGCCCAACGAGTCGAAGGGGGCGTGGGACTACTACAAGCTCATCCGCGAGATCCCCGCCGCCGAGGCCTTCCGTCCCCTCGACCAGGGCGAGTGCCCGCTGGTCGCCGCCGCCGCCAAGAAGTGACCCGGGCTCCGCCAGTCCGATGACCACCGTCTTCGGCGTCCCCATCCAGGCGCTGTTCAGCCAGCTCCTGGTAGGGCTGATCAACGGCAGCTTCTACGCCCTGCTCAGCCTCGGGCTGGCGATCATCTTCGGCCTCCTGAACATCATCAACTTCTGCCACGGCGCTCTCTACATGCTCGGAGCGCTGGTGGCGTGGCTGCTGCTCCGCTTTTTCGACCTCGGCTACTGGCCGGCGCTCCTCATCGCCCCCCTCGTGGTGGGGCTGTTCGGGATGCTCATCGAGCGGACGATGCTCAAGCGGCTGCAGGGGCTCGATCCGCTCTTCGGCCTGCTCCTCACCTTCGGACTGGCGCTGGTCATCCAGGGCGTCGCCCGGAACTACTTCGGCGTCTCCGGAGAGCCCTACGACGTCCCGGAGCAGCTCACCGGCGGGAGGAACCTCGGGTTCATGTTCCTCCCCAACTACCGCGCCTGGGTGGTCCTGGTGTCGGTGGTCCTCTGCGCGCTGACCTGGTTCGTGGCCGAACGGACGCGCATGGGCGCGTACCTGCGAGCCGCGACCGAGAACCCGGTCCTGGTCCAGGCGTTCGGGATCAACGTGCCTCGGCTGATCACCATCACCTACGGGCTCGGGGTGGGGCTGGCCGCGCTGGCCGGGGTGATGGCGGCGCCCATCTACCGGGTCAACCCCTTGATGGGCGCGGATCTGATCATCGTGGTGTTCGCGGTGGTGGTCATCGGCGGGATGGGGTCGATCCTCGGCTCGATCGTCACCGGCTTCGCGCTGGGAGTCATCGAGGGGCTCACCAAGGTCTTCTACCCGGAGGCCTCCAACACCGTGGTCTTCGTGATCATGGCCATCGTTCTGCTGGTGAAGCCGGCCGGCCTCTTCGGGAGGACGGCGTGACCACGCACCGGGTGGAGGCGCCCGCAGGCGTACAGGGCGGGGTTTCGCGTCGCGACGACGTGCGCTCGCTACGCATCCCGATCCTGGCGATGGTACTGCTGGCCGTGGTCGCGCCCTTCGTCATCTACCCCGTGTTCCTGATGAAGATGCTGTGCTTCGCGCTGTTCGCCTGCGCGTTCAACCTCCTGATCGGGTACGTGGGCCTGCTCTCCTTCGGCCACGCGCTCTTCTTCGGAGCCGCCGGTTACCTGGCGGGCCACGCGGCGAAGGTGTGGGGCCTGCCCTTCGAGCTGGCGGTGCTCACCGGGACGGCGACGGCGGCGCTGCTCGGGCTGGTGGTGGGCGGGCTGGCGATCAGGAGCCAGGGAATCTACTTCTCGATGATCACCCTGGCCCTGGCCCAGATGTTCTTCTTCTACTGCCTCCGGGCGCAGTTCACCGGAGGCGAGGACGGGATCCAGGCCATCCCCCGGGGAAAGCTGCTCGGGCTCGTGTCGCTGGACAACAACCTGACGATGTACTTCGTCGTCCTCGCCATCTTCCTGTTCGGCTTCTTCTTCATCCTCCGGGTGATCCACTCGCCCTTCGGACAGGTGATGAAGGCGGTGCGGGAGAACGAGCCGCGGGCGGTGTCGCTCGGCTACAAGGCGGATCACTACAAGCTCATCGCCTTCGTGCTCTCCGCCGCGCTGTCGGGGCTGGCCGGGGGCACGAAGTCCACCGTGTTCCAGCTCGCGTCGCTCACCGACGTGCACTGGGGCACGTCGGGCGAGGTGATCCTGATGGTGCTGCTCGGCGGGCTGGGGACGGTGTTCGGGCCCATCGTCGGCGCGGTGGTGATCATCTGCGTGGAGAGCTACCTCGCCGGGCTGGGCGGCTGGGTGACGGTGGTGCAGGGCGCGCTGTTCGTGGTGTGCGTGCTCGCCTTCCGCCGGGGCATCATCGGCGAGCTGTCGCGGGTCCTGCACCGGCCGCTCTGAACGCCGGCGCCGGATCGTCGCGGGCGGCCGAGCGAGCCGGAGCGACGGCGCGTCCTCGCGGGCGTTCCCGGCCGTGGTGCGTGCGAGGCGTCGGAAGTGCGCGTCGCTCACCGCAACCGCCGCGCACCGGTGCTCACCGGATCGTTCACCCCGGCCGCGTCGCACATGATCCGTGGTCGCAGCGGACGCGGCGTGCGGTTGCGCGGGCCGCGACAGTCCGCAGCCGCCGAGGTCACGTCAGCGCATCGAGCCTTCGGTGAGCGCGGGCACTTGGGATGGGCACCGCGCCTGCAGTCCCGCCCGCACGGGACGGCGCTCCGATGTCGGAGGCCGCCCGTGTCGGAGGACGAGTCATGAGAACCGAGATCAGGGTACAGAGGTGGGCACGGGCCGCTGCGGGCTTCCTGTTCGTGGCGGCGTTTCTCGGCCTGGCGGTCGCTGGGGGACACCCGGCGGCGTCGACCGAGCCGGCTCGCTCCATCTCCGGATGGGTGCCGTCCGGGATGCACGAGGCGCAGTCGGGTGCCGACGTTGGGCCCGGGTCGGACGAGGCGCTTCTCGTCTCCTCGCCCATGCCCGAGTGAAGCGACGCCGGATTCCTCAGAGCGGGAGGCGGGTTCCGAGCTCCGCCTCCCGCGCTCGGCGGTAGACCAGCACCGCGGCCACCACGTCGGCGAGGGCGAGCCCCAGGTTGCAGGCGAGCGTGCGCTGCGCGTCGTTGGTCCGCCCCGGCTTCCGGCCGGTGACCAGCTCGGCGAGGTCGGCGTGCACGGGGGGAAGCCGGGCCACCGGTCCCGAGCGCCGCGCCGCCTCGAGCTGGGTCCGGTCGTCGGTGGCCACCAGATCCAGCTCCGCCAGCGCCTCGCCGTTCCACGGGCTCGCGTAGTCCACGCTGCAGCCGAAGGCGCCCGGAGCCAGCCAGCCGCCGTGGATCGGTGGCTCGGCAGCCTCGGCGATGGCCCCGGCGGTGAGCACCACGTCCATTCCCTCCACCACCTCGCGCACCGAGCCATGGGCCGTCGCCTCGAGCGGGTGCTCGCGGGCGACGTCCTCGGCGAAGGCCGCGGCCCGGTCCGGGTGCCGGTCGAAGGCCCTCACCTGCTCGAGAGGCAGGACCTCCCGGAACGCCTCCAGGTGAGCCCGGGCCCGGAGCCTGGGGGTGGTGGGCTGCGGGCCCCCGGCCGGGCCAGGAAACGGGCGGAGAGCGCCGAGCACGCCGCCGTGCGGCGCACGGTGAGCCACCGGCCGTCCATCACCACCAGCGGCCGTCCGTCGGCCGGATCGCTCAGGACCAGGAGCGCGGAGATGCTCGGCTGTCCGCGCTCGCGATTCCCCGGGAAGGAGCCCACCCACTTCACGGCGGCCGCGGAGCCGGCTGGCCAGAGCGCCGGCATGGCGTGGAAGAACGAGCTGGCTGACGGGTGCACACCGATCTTCGCCGGGACCTCGGCACGGCCCTCCCCGAGGTCGCGGAAGGCAGCCTCGAGCGCTTCGATCAGCGCGCGCATCGGCAGCCCCGCCGTGCGCACGTCCGCCTCCGCGAGGTACAGCAGCTGCTCATCCGACATCGGCACCCCCTCTGCCCATCCCGACGGGCATGTTGCCTCGCCGGCAACGCCCCCGGAGGCGTGTAGAGCCCCACGCCACGAGTCTCCGTCGAAAGCTGCCTGGTTCCGGGCACTTGGACCCGGCACTGGGGCTGCAATCTCCACGGACGTCGGCGGCAAGGGACAGACCCGCCACGGAGGAAGGCAGCCATGAAGACCGAGGTCGAGAACGGCAACTGGATGCGGGTTCGGAGCGTCGCGGCGGGTTTCCTGTGCGTGATGGGTCTCCCGATCGCGCTCGCGCTGGCGGATGTGCAGCCGACCGACGTCGACGCGGCGCCCAGCAGCATCACCGGGTGGGTCCCGGCCTCGTTGCACGTCGCCCAGGCCGGGCTCGACGTGGGCCCGGGCTCGGATGAGGCTTCCCTGGCGATGAGCCCGGCGAGCCGCTGAGCCGCCGGTACCGGACGACATCACCTGCGGGGCCACGGGCGCGAGTCCGTGGCCCCGCGGTCGTTTCGGGAACCTTCGCGCTTGCTCCCCCGTCGGCGCTGATGGGCCCGTGACCCTCAGCGAGGAAGCCCCTGGCGCTCGTCGCCGCCCCGGACGCGGATCAGCACCGCCCTCGATGGCCCGGACCCCTCGCGAGGCCGGAGCTCGAGCCGGTGGACGCCGGCGGCGAGCACCACGCGCGTCCGGCCCAGGGCGTCGAGCGGCACGACGGCGCCGTCGACCCGGAGCTCGCCTTCGCCCTGGACCCGGACCGGGATGCTCTGGGAGGAGGCCGGAACGGCCGCTTCGAGGAGGAACTCGTCCCCGTCGCGCGGGGTGAGGAAGGCCGGAGCGTCGCCGGTCGCGGCCGCCGGAGCGACCTCGAGCCGCTCGCGCTCGGCCCAGCCCGCGTACCTCGCATCGACCGCGAGCACCGGACGCCCGTCCGCGAGCCGGTGCATCGCACAGGGCTCGGCCGGGGCGCTCCCCGGCAGGAACACCTCCTCGTAGGACCCGGGACAGGCCTCCCCGGCCCGGTGCCCCGAGAGCGAGCAGATGCGGACGTGCTCGAACCGGGCACGGTCCACCAGCGGCAGGGGGCGGACGCCCGCCATCGCCCGGCGCATCACCCGGGCGAAGAGCGGCCCGGCACCGGTGATGCCCGACACGCGCTGCATGGGGCGCCCGTCGAAGTTCCCGACCCAGACCGCCACCGTCCGTTCGTGGGTGAAGCCGACGGTCCAGTTGTCCACGTAGGCGCGGCTGGTGCCGGTCTTCGCCGCCACGGGGAAGGGAAGCCGGAGCGCGTTGTCCAGCCCGAAGGCCGGAGCGCGCGCCCCCTCGTCGGACAGGAGATCCGTCAGCAGCGCCACCGCATCCGGAGAGAGGAACCGCCGGGGGGTGAGCTCCCGCCCGACCTCGAGGCGGCCGCCCAGGGCGTCCGTCGCCGCGCGCACCAGGCGGAGCGGCTCGACCACGCCTTCCCGGGCCAGCCCCCGGTAGGCACGGGCGAGCTCCCAGAGCGACACGTCGCCGTTTCCCAGCACCAGGCCTGCTCCGTAGTGCTCGGCGCTGGCCTCCAGAGAGGTGAAGCCCGCCTCGCGAAGCACCTCCAGCACCCGCTCGGGCCCGAGGGCCTCGGTCAGCTCGACCGCAGGCACGTTGTAGCTGTTGGCCAGCGCGGCCCGGAGCCGCACCGGCCCGTGCTGTCGCCGGTCGTAGTTCCGGGGCAGCCAGGCGCCGCTGGCCGTCGCCACCTCGAGGTCCACGTCGCTCAGCACCGAGGCAGGGGTCCATCCGCTCGCCAGGGCCAGGCCGTAGGCGAAGGGCTTCAGCGCGCTGCCAGGCTGGCGGCGAGCGCGGACCCCGTCGTTCTGGCCCTCGCGGGCGACGTCGAGGAAGTCCGCCGAGCCCACGTAGGCCAGCACCTCGCCCGACGCGTTGTCGAGGACCAGCACCGCGGCCTGGCCGAGACGTGGGTCGGCGGCCAGCTCGGAACGGACCGACCGCTCCACCTCGCGCTGGAGGGCCGGGTCGAGCGTCGTCCGTACCTCGACCGCGCGGGCAAGGCCGAGCGCGTCCAGCTTGCCGGCGAGGTCCACCACCAGGTGCGGCGCGCCGAAGGGCCGGGCCGGTGGCACCAGGTCCAGGTCCGAGGTGCTGGCGACTCGCTCCAGCTCGGCATCGAGCCGTCCGGCCCGGCGCATCCGTCCGAGCACCTCTCGCATCGCCTGGCTCGCGGCCTCGGGGGCGCGCCAGGGGTCCACCCGGGCCGGGGAGCGGGCGATGGAAGCGAGGAGCGCGGCCTGCCCCACCGAGAGCGTCCGCGCCGGCCGACCGAAGTAGGCATGCGCGGCGGCCTCCACGCCGACCAGGTCATGTCCCAGCGCCACCCGGTCCAGGTAGGCGCGAAGGATGTCCTCCCGCGACAGGTGCGCGGTGAGCCGCATTGCCCAGAGCGCCTCCTGGGCCTTGCCGGCGAGCGTGCGGCGGCGGGGGACGAGGAGCCGCGCGAGCTGCTGGGTGAGCGTGGACGCTCCGCTGACCACCCTGCCCGCCCGGAGGTTGGTGGCCGCGGCGCGCGCGATGGCCAGCGGGTCCACGCCCGGATGCCACTCGAAGTGGCGGTCCTCCGAGGCGATGAACGCGTCGCGCAGGGCGCGCGGTACCGGGGCGTCCACAGGGAGCGAGACGCTGCGGGAGGCCCGCCGCGACGGCATCTCCCGGAGGAGCTGTCCGTCGCGGTCCAGCACCCGGATGCTCAGCGCGCCGTCCGCGTCGAGAAGCCCCGGTGGCAGCGGCCAGCCCACGAAGACGAGGACACCGAACGCCGCCGCGGCCGGGACGCCCAGGAGGCGCGCGAGCGAGCGGCGCATCGGCCTCGCCCGGCCCTCAGCGGGCCGCGACGCTCCCCTCGCCGAGGACCTGGAACGTGCTCCCCTCGGAGCGGCCGAAGACCTCGGGCGCGTACATCGCCTCGGCCCGCGCGGGGACCAGCAGGTAGTCCCCGGGGGTCGTCGCCCGGGCCACGACCGAGACCGTGTGCACTCCCGGCGGCAGCTCGTTGGAGAAGAACAGCGCGCGGTCGTCGCGGAGCTCGGTGTGGTTGAACGGGTTCCAGAACCCGAGCACCCAGGGCGGCACGCCCGCCTCCCGCGCGTCCTCCATCTCGTCGGTCTCGGTGTCCGCCGACGGCTCCCCCCGCGACAGCCGCGCCGTGGTGGCGAGGGTGGTGTCCACCGCCTCGAGCCCGGCCGGCAGGGGAATCTCCAGCGCCACGTTGGTCCGCGCCGCGGGCGTCCCCACCCGGACCTTGATCCGCACCAGCTCGCCCGCCCGGACCGACTTCAGCTGGCCCCCGCCTCCGTACGGCTCGATCCACCGCTGGACCACGAGGCCGCGCTCCAGCGCGTTGCGCGGCATCTCCACCGGCGCGTAGCGCAGCACCGCGGTGTAGGAGAGCATCCCGGCCTTGCCATCGCGCAGGAACTCGAAGGCCGCCGCCTTCCCCACCGCCGGGAGCTGGGTCATGGGGAGCACCGTCCGGCGCACCTCCATGCTCCGGCCGCGGAACTCGGACTCGGCCACCTGCTTGCCGCCGAGGAGCACCTTCCCCACGAAGTCCGGCGCGTCCTTCTCGCGCGTGCGGACCACCTCGGTGAGCGCCATCAGCGCGAAGGCGGACTCCTGGGTGGTCTTGTACCGGCCGTCGGTCCCCCGGGCCTGCACCAGGTACCGGGCCATCTTCCCCACGAAGGGGTGGTCGGGGGTGACGTCCACCAGCGTCTGCAGCGCGATGGCGGTGGTCCGCAGATCGCTCGACCAGTCGGACTGGTAGGTCACGCCGCTCATCTCCTCGAGGTGGAGCGTGCCCGAGGTCTCCTTCGCCCGGTCCATGAGCTCGGTGGTGAGCGAGCGGGCCGCGGCTCGATCCCCGCCGCCGATCCACAGCGCATCGGCGAGCATCGCCTTGCCGTAGGCGGGGAGCTCCGAGCGGCGAGCGAAGAGCGCCGACGCGCTCGAGGCCTGGGGAGCGCGCGTCCGGGCCAGCGCGTACACCGCGAAGGCCCGCGTGCCGGGATCCACCTCCCGTACCCACCAGGAGCAGGTCGGCACGTTCCCCGCGGCCACCTTCGCCAGGAAATGCTGTCCCCGGCGGAGCGCGTCGCGGTCCACCGGGTAACCCACCTCGGCCGCGCGGCCGAGGGCGAGGACCGCGTAGGCCGACCCGTGCGGCGAGCTGCAGCTGTCGGAGCTCCAGTAGCCGTAGCCGCCGTCGACGTGCTGGAGCGCCTCGATGGCCTTGACCGTCCTCGCCGCCACCTCGTCGGGATCGGCCGTCCCCCAGCGGGCGATCGCATCCTGGCCGACCCACGCACGTGCGGTGTCCGGCCGCCAGGGCAGCTTGAACACCCCGTGCAGCTCCCGGAGCGCCACGAACGGGACCAGCCGGGACGACATCTGCTCGAGGCAGCCGTAGGGATAGTCCACCAGCTGCCGCATCGCCTCGCCGTATCCCCCGAGGACGGTGGAGGCCATCGTCACCTCGAGACCGCCCACGTCGGGCCGGACACCGGCGGGAGTGGAGAGCTGCTCCCTGGCCGTGTCCTTCGTCTCGCCGGCGAGCGCCACCGCCTCGACCTGGGTGGGGATGCGCACCGGGAGCCGCTGCTCCACTGCGTCCTGCTCGCCGCCGCCGCTCACCGCGAAGCGGAGCACGGCCTCCCCCGAGCCATCGGCGACGTAGTGGAAGCGGACCTCGCGGGGCTTGCCCTCGGGCAGCGCCACGGTGCGCTTCGTGTCGCCCTGGAGCTTGAGCGGCCCGCTGGCGGTGGCGGTGACCTCGACCTCCTTGATCTTCCCCGACGGCGCGTGGACCACCACGCCCGCCTCGACCGTGTCCCCCACCCGGGCGAGCCGTGGCAGGGCCGGCATCGCCAGCAGCGGCTTCGCCACCTGGATGCTGCTCACGCCCTTGCCGCCCCGGTCACCCCGGTCCATGGCGATGGCCATGATCCGGTAGGTGGTGAGGTTGTCGGGGAGCGTGAACACGACTTCACCCTTCCCGTCCGCGCCGGTGACGACCGAGGGCGCGAACAGCACGGTGGTCCTGAACTGCGAGCGGATTCCCCCGCCGCCCTCGGCGCCACCTCCTCCACCGGTGGTCATCCCCTTGTCGGCGTAGGCCGTCCGGCGGACCAGGTGGATGAGCGGCTCGCCGATGCGCACCGACAGCCCGCGCTCGGGCTGGAGCGCGTCCAGCGGATCCGGAGGCTCGTAGCCGGTGAGCCGGAGGACGCCCTCGTCCACCGCCCACACCGCGACCTCGGCCGCCACCGGCGCGCCTCTCCAGTCAGCCGTGCGGAGCGCCACCTTCACCTTCTCCCGCGGCCGGTACTGGGTCCGCTCGGGCGTGACCTCCACGCCGAGGCGCTTGCTCTTTCGCTCCACCTTCAGCTTCGCGTACCCCACCCGGACCTGCGGCCGTCCGGGGTCCTCCCCCGCCTCGGGTCCGTCAGCCTGAGGCACCCGGCCGCGGACCAGCACCACGCCGACGTAGAGGTCCGGGATTCCCGCTTCGCCGACGGGCACCTCGAGCGTGGTGGCCGCCCCCTTGAGCGTCACGTGGCGGGCGGAGCTCACACCCTCGCGCTCGACGGTGAGCACCGCCTCGGCCGAGGGGAACGGGCTCTTCACCAGCACCTTCGCCGTCTCGCCCACGTCGTAGACCGGCTTGTCGACGACGAGATCGATCCGGTCGGAGTCGTTCCGCTGCCAGGAGACCCAGCCCTCACCCACCACGTAGAGCGAGCTCCGGGTGGTCTGCTTGCGCTTCTGGGCGTCGGTCACCTCGGCCTGCACCACGTGGAAGCCGGGCGCCTTGGGGGTGAAGGTGCACGCGCCGGGCACCTGCTCGACCTTCACCGTGCAGCTGGCGACCTGCTCCTCCACCGGCTCGCTCAGGGTCTCCCAGCGGTCCCCGGCGGTCTTCTTCCGCACGAACTTCCAGTCGCGCCGGAGCACCGTGACCTTCACCTCCGCCTTCTGGCGCTTCCCGTCCGGAGCAACCGCCACCGCCTCCAGCGACACCGGCTTGCCCACCTCGGCGAAGCCCTCCACGTTTCGCTGGCGGATGCCGGCGTAGAGCGCGGCCGGGTGCACGTGCACCTCGGCGCGGTTGGCGATGCGCTGCCGGTTCACGTCCGCCACCTCCGCCTCCAGGGTGACGCGCGCGCTGCGTCCGCCCGGGCTCTCCACCTGGCCGGCGGCGATCTCGTACCCGCCCTGGGCGTTGGTCTTGCCCTCGCCGGCGCCGACGACCTCGGTGCTCGGCCCCGGTGTCTCGTCGCTCCACTCCCAGGTCGCGATGCCGAAGGCGAACCCGGGATTGTCGGGCGGCTGGAAGTCCTCGGTGGTCCGGGTCGCGGTCCAGCGGACGGTGGCCCCGGGCATGGACCCGCCGAAGAGGTAGCGGGCCAGCACCCGGCCCTGGAGCGATTGCCCGGAGACGAGCTCGGCCGACGGCGCGGTGACGTCCACCTTGAACTGCGGAGGCCGGTACTCCTCCACCCGGAAGCTGCCGCCGGTGGACACCTGTTCGGCGCTCACCGTGGCGGTGGCCCGGACCAGGTAGGTGCCCAGCGGCGCCCCGGCCTCGATGGGCACCTCGGCGGAGAAGGTCCCGTAGTCGCTGAGCGGCAGCGTGCGCGACCAGACCTCCTTCCCCCGCGCGTCGGTGACCGTGACGTCGGCCTGCGTTCCCTTCGCCGGGGTGGTCACCACGCCCAGGCGCCGGTAACGGAGCATGCCCTTGAGATAGACGGTGTCTCCCGGCCGGTAGATGCCGCGCTCGGCGGTGACGAAGGCCATCGACTGGGGCCGCTTCCCGTCCCAGGCGCCCTCGACGCCGAAGGCCCACGGGCCGAAGCCGCCGGACCAGTCGGAGAGGGTGACCCCGGTGTCGCCGTCCAGGGTGGCGGCGACCCGCGCGAAGCCCGGCCCGCCCTCGTCCCGCTGGCGGCGCCCTCCCTTGCGGGGCCCGAGGAGCGTGGACAGGCCGCCCACCCGCGCGAGGCCGTCACCGTCCGTCTTCCCCTGCCACTTCACGGCGCCGTCGGCGTCGTAGAGCGCGACTGCCGCGCCGGGCACCACCGTCCCGTCGGAGACCCGGGTGACCCAGACGATGCCCGAGGTCGCCCCGAGCTTGGTGTGCACCGCGAGATCGGTGATCTGCCCGGTGACCCGCTGCGTGCGCTGCCATCCGTGCTTCGAGTCGATCTCGGGTGCGGTGGTGACCAGATGGAAGAGCCCCGCCCCCTTCCCGGCGATGAGCTCACGCACCTTGATCGGGCGAACCCCGGGCAGGTTGTGCGTTCCCTCGAGGTCCAGCGAGGTGGTGATCGGCTGGCCGCCCGGGACCGAGCGTGCGTTCCGGTTCGCCAGGAATCGCGCCAGCTCGGCGGGGGTGAGCGCCCAGACCTGGAGGTCCAGCGAGGTCACGTTGGTGAACCGCACCGGGAGCGCGCCATCCCCCCTGGCCTCGAGCAGCGCGACGTCGGGCCCCAGCTCGTACTCGGGGCGGAGGTCGTTGGTGCGGATCTGCCCCTTCGCCGCCGGCGTGGTCTGGCCGAAGACGTCGGTCACCCCGGAGGCGATGGAGATGGCGTAGGTGGTCCCCGGCCGGAACTTTCCCGGCACGGCGGTGTAGGGGTTCTTCCGATCGCCGTAGGGGTCGTGACTGGCGGTGTGGTCCCAGTCGATCTCCACCGCCGGCTGGACCCTCAGGCGTGACTTGAGCGAGGGGACGTCGAGCCGGTTCGTGCTCTCGATGATCAGCGGCCCGAAGGGGCATTCGTAGCCGCCGTGACAGGCCCGCACGCCCTCGATGCGAGCCGGGCCGTAGGTCCGGTACGGCAGGCGGACTTCCTGGGCGAGGGTGAGCGGGCCCTCCTTGGCGCGCAGGGCGGTGGCGATCACCAGCGCGGCGTCGGTGGCCAGCGGCAGGGGCTTGCCCAGCTTCACGGTGAGCTCGGTGCGCCGGCTGGCGAAGAGGTTCTTCCCCGGGCGCTCCACCTCCTCGGGCGCTGCGGGTGCCGGCCGGCTGCTCACGGTGAAGGGCCACGGCGTGCCCTCGGGCCCCACCCGGACCGAGATGGACTTCTCCGGCTCGACCACCGCCTGGTTGAGGACCAGGACGATGTCCTGCGAGGGCTGGAGCCAGCGCCAGCCGCCCGGCGGCGTGGCCGACTCGAGCCTCGGGCCCGGGGTGTCGAAGGACCAGCCGTAGGCCTCCTTGAGCGTCGAGCCGTCCATGCCCTTGAGGCCGGCAGGCACGGTGACGGTGAACCGGGTGGCGAAGGGGAGCGGTGCCCTGGGGACGAACTCCACGCTCGCCGAGCCGATCCACCGCCACTCTCCCTCGACCGGCGGGCTGAGCGAGGCGGGTGGAGCGAGCCCCTTCTGCTCCTCGACGGACATCAGCGCCACCACCGGGCGGGAGAAGGTGATGGTGGGCCGTGCGTCCGCGCCCACCACCTCGTGCGGCCGGGAAGCCACGACGGTGAGGCCGGTGGTCGGGAGCGCTTCCGGGGCGATGGTCAGCGCGGGCGGCGGCGGCAGCGGCTGGAGCGGGGCCTGCGCCGGGCCGGATGGCTTGTCCTTGCAGGCGACGAGCGCCGTGGCGGCGAGCGCGGCGGCGCAGACGAGACGGGTCGATGCAGCCCT
>DASROG010000394.1:0-5111 GCA_035646995.1 Myxococcaceae bacterium | reverse complement strand
CGCATCGGCTCCTCGGTGGTGCCGGTCCTCGCCCCCGACCATCCCCTCCCCCGCGGAGGCGGCAGCGGAACCGGCACGACGGGCGCGACCTCCTGGTGAGGGGCCCAGAAGCCTCCTCGACATGCCCCGGGCGCGGGGAGGCGGCGGCGCGCAGCGCACCCCGGCGCCTCGCTCGAGCGGGGCACAGGGCCTCGAGAGCTCCGGGGCACGGCCCTTCGTGGGTCCGGGGCCTGCGCCTCAGGCCTTCCGGCGAGGCCCGAAGGCCCGCTTCACCTCCGGATGCGCCGCGAGGAGGGCCAGCGCCCGCGCCAGCAGCGTCTTCCCCGGCTCCATCCGGTGCCAGGTGGACGCGCCGGACGGATGGGGAAGCGGGATGACATCCGCGCGGTGCCCCTCGAACACCAGCCGATGCGACGTGCCCACGACCTCCGCCAGCCCGCCGCGGTGGCCCATGACCTCGGCGATGGCCAGGGTTCCCACCGGCACCACCAGCCTCGGGCGCATCAGCTCCACCTCGGCCCGCAGCCACCGGCGGCAGCGCGCCACCTCGTCCGGATCCGGCCGGCGATCGCCGCCTCCGGGCGCCTTCCCGGGGAAGCACCGGGTGACCGCCGACAGGTACATGTGCGTGCGGACGGTCTGCTCGTCGGCACCGAGCACCGAGGCGAACCATCCGAAGAGCGTGCGCCCGGCGGTCCAGGCGAAGGGCCTCCCCAGAGAGGCCTCACGCGGCCCCGGAGCCTGGCCGACGAGGAGAATCCGCGCCGGCTGTGCGGAAGGGTGGACGGGGGTCCCCACCACCCGTGGGCATGCCCGGCACCCCGACAGCTCGGCGTGCAGATCCTGGAGTCTTTCTCGGGTGGTGGGCATGCCGCGTCGGGTTGTCCGGGGATTCAGCGGAAGGGTAGCCTCGCAGGGTCGGCCCCCGCTCCCGCGATGTCCGCCTCCATCGAAGCCACCCATCCTCCAGCGCGGCCGGGCGCAGGCCCTCCGCACATCCCCGGTTACCGCCTGGAGAAGCTGGTGGGCAAGGGCGGGATGGGCGAGGTCCACCGCGCGGTCCAGCTGAGCCTCGGCCGGGTGGTGGCGGTGAAGATCCTCTCCGGCGAGCTCGCCGCCGACCCGACGTTCGTCGCCCGGTTCGACAAGGAGGCCGCGGCGCTCGCGACCCTCAGCCACCCCAACGTGGTGAGCATCGTCGACAAGGGGAAGGCGGAGAACACCTACTACCTGGTGATGGAGTACGTGGACGGCCCCTCGCTTCGCGAGGTGATGCGCTCGCCGGTCTTCGACATCCCCGGCGCGCTCCGGATCATCATGGAGATCGCCCGGGCGATTGACTACGCGCACAGCCGCGGCGTCGTCCACCGCGATCTCAAGCCGGAGAACATCCTCTTCGACGAGCAGGCGGGCGGCATCGCCAAGGTGACCGACTTCGGCCTGGCGACGTTCTTCGACGACAGCAAGCTCACCAGCCGGTTCAACGTCACCGAGACCCACGTCTCGATGGGCACCCTGAGCTACATGGCGCCCGAGCAGCGGGTGGACGCGAAGAACGCCGACCACCGAGCCGACGTCTACTCGCTGGGGGTGATGCTCTACGAGCTCCTGGTGGGCGAGGTGCCCATCGGCACCTTCGACCCGCCGAGCCAGCGCCGGCCGGGCACCGACAGGCGCCTCGACGGCATCGTCCTCCGCTGCCTGAAGCCCTCGCCCGCCGATCGCTACCAGCGCGTGGCGGACCTGATGCTCGACCTGGAGCCGTTCGCACCAGTGTCGTTCAGCCAGGTGCCGCGGAAGATTTCCCGGGTCGAGCAGCTGAAGAACCAGGTCCGCTCGGTGCTTCGCAAGGCGCTCCGGGTCGCCGAGGTCGCGGTGGTCGTCGCCGCCTTCGCCATCCTGGGCGTCAGCTGGGCCCGGAGCCGCTACCACCCACCCCCCCGACCGTCACCCGGCACCGCCCTGACCGCGCCCGAGCTCCGGCTGGAGACCGCCACCACCTCGCCCGGTCGCATCGCCGATACCAGCACGGTGCGCCGGATGGTGCTCGGCGAGGGGCCGGACGCCATCCCCCTGATCGCATGGGGCCGCATCCCCGGGCTCGAGGGCCGGACGGTACGCTTCCCCGCCTCCGACGACGTCAGCGTCGGACGGTTGAACCTGGACCTGGTCGATCGGGACGGCATCTCCGCCCAGCTCATCGCCGACGTGACCGCCACCGCGCCGCCGTCCTCCTTCTGGGGGGGGATCCGCGAGCAGCTCCTCGGCGTCACCCGCGAGCCACAGTCGGCGCTGCTGCTGCTGGGGAGCCCCGGGCGATACGTGGCGGTCATCGTCTCCGGCGCCGGCGAGCCGGTCGCCTTCGAGTGGGCGCTCGGCGAGCGGCGAGGCACGATGCTCGGCCCCCCGAGCCCTACGGGCGGGGCAGCGCACGTGAAGCTGGAGGTCGACCGGGCCGGGCAGCTCCAGGCCTTCGTCGGAACGGACATCGACCAGCGGCCGGTCGGCGAGCCCCTGTACCTGGGGACCGAGTGGCGCAACAGCTTCGGCGCGCCCCCCACTCCTGCCCTGGGATGCATCGACGGGGAGTGCACGTTCCGTCAGGTGGGTTACGAGATCGGCCGGGAGCCGCCGGATCTTCCCGAGCCACTGGTGCTCACCGAACCTTCCACCGCTGCGAAGTCGAAGACGGTTGCCAAGGGAACCACGAAGCGCAAGACCACGAGCGACAAGAAGCTGCAGCCCTTGCGCTCCCCGGCACCCACCACCCGCCACGCGAAGAAGTGACCGCGGGCCCGCCCGACTCACTGGAACCCTCCGATGCGCCGTGTCCTCTCCGCCCTGGTGCTCGCGCTCTGCGCCTGCGCCCATGTCCCACCCTCTCCCACCGCGGTGCTCGACGAGGCCGCTGGCCGCGCGAAGGACGCCGGAGCCACACCCCGGACGGTGGCGCTCGCGGGCTTCCACGCCCTCCTGGTGGAGAACCAGCCCGAGCGCGCCCGGTCGCTGGCCCAGGACGCGCTCCGGCGGGATGCCGCTGAACCGTACGCCCTCGCCCTCGAGGAGGTGCTGGCGCGCCGGGACGGGCACCCCGAGGCGGCGCTCGACGCGGCGCTCCGGCTGGTCCTGGGGGCGCCGAGACATCCGCTGGCAACGGTCGCCGCGCGGCAGATCCAGGAGATGGCCGGGCTCGCCAGCTCGCTCGATGCGCGCATCCTCGCCGAGGCACCCCGGGCGCTCGCCGCCGGGGCCGGGGGCGAGACCGCGGTCCTGCTCCGGCAGGCGCTTGCCCAGCTGCAGTTCCTGGCCGATCGGCCGGAGCTGGCCGAGACCCGAGCTGGGGCTGGCGTTCCCGGGGAGGTCACCCTTCTCGGACCGCTCTCGCCGCTGCACCTGCTCGGCTTCGGCGAGCGCACCGAGCCTGAGCGCAGCGGTGACATCCCCGGGACGCTGTCCGGTCCCTTCGGCGCGTTGACTCCCCGGACGCTTCCTCTCACCGCGGGGCGGCTGTCGCTCGAGGCCGAGGGACTGAGCGGGGACGTCTACGTGACGGCGGTGGACGTGGAGGTGCCCGCCGCCGCGCTCTACGTGGTCCGGGCGACCAGCCCGAACACGCACCGGATGTTGCTCGACGGCAGCCTGCTCCACGAGCGCCGGACGTACGAGCGCCCGGGCTCCACCGTCGCCGCGCGCGCGGTCCGCCTCGAGGCGGGGCTGCACCGGCTGATGGCCGTCCTGCTCAAGGAGGAGCGTGCCGGCTCGCTGTCCTTCACCGTCTCTCGGGCGGATGGACAGCCGGCGGGCGTGCGCTTCTCGCCGGCGCGCGGCCCCGCCCCGCGCTGGAGCGGGGCGAAGGTGGAGGACGCGCCCGGTTTCTATCCCGACGCGGCGAGCGTCGAGGCGGCCCTGGCCCCCGAAGCAGGTCGCTCGCTGGCGAGCTACCTCGCGGCGGACGACGCCGAGGCACGGGACGTGGACGGCGCGCGGCGCCTCCTCGCCGGGCTCGGAACGTTGCCCGCGGCCGCGCCGTGGAACGTGCTCTCCGCCGACCTCGCCCTCCGTGACCGGAGCCTGCCCAGCAAGGTGGGTCAGGGCCGGGCCACCCGGGACCTCGAGGTCGCCGTGGAGCGGGATCCGGCCAACGTGGGTGCGCTCGTCGCTCGTGGTTTCCTGGCGGTCAACGACCAGCGGGTGGACCAGGCGGTGGGGCTCGCCTCCCGGGCACGCGCGGCGCACTCGCCGGTGGGCACGCCGGTACTTTCGCTCGAGTCGCGCATCGCGCTCGCCCAGGGAGTCGACGCGCAGGCGGACACCCTCGCCCGTCAGAGCCTCGAACAGATCTCCGGGCTGTGCGAGGCGCTGCTGGTCCGCTACGACGTCGCCCGACGCCGGGACGCGATCGCCACCACCGACTCGCTCCTCGACGCCATCTCCACCTGCCCCGGCGAGCAGCTCCGGCGAGTGAACCACTGGAAGACCCGCGGGAAGATCGACCGCGCATTGACCGAGCTGCGGCGGCTTCGCGCGCGGCAGCCCGGGGACGTGTCGCTCGGGACGCAGGAGGCGGATCTCCTGGTGGCCCTGCGGCGGACGGACGAGGCGACACAGGTGCTCCGGGCGCTCACCGTGCTCCGTCCGCGGGACCCCTCGCTGTGGAAGCGGCTGGGGGACACGCTCGCCCTGGGGAAGCACGACGCCGAAGCGATCGCCGCCCGCGAGCAGGCACTGTCCCTGGACGGCTCGGACCTGTCGCTGCGCCGGACGGTGGAGCGGTCGCGAACCGGGAAGGAGATCCTCGCCGACTTCAGCATCGACGGCCGCAAGGCGCTGAAGGCTTTCGACGCGCGGGGGAGCAACGTCGAGGGCTCGAGCGTCCTGGTGGTGGATGCCGCCGCGACGCGGGCCTTCGCCGACGGGTCGATGGTGGATCGGGTCCACACGGTGGAGAAGGTGCTCGACCAGAGCGCGGTGGCCCGGGTGGCCGAGGTGCAGGTTCCCCAGGGGGCACAGGTGCTCGCTCTGCGCACCTTGAAGGCGGATGGCTCGGTGCTCGAGCCCGAGAGCCTGGACAAGGACACGGTGAGCCTGCCGGGGGTGGGCGTCGGCGACGC
>DASROG010000393.1:0-8066 GCA_035646995.1 Myxococcaceae bacterium | reverse complement strand
AGGCGCTCGGGGTCCCAGACGCCGGTGGGGTGTCCCTCCGTTTCCCGGTGCACCCGGCGCGCCTGGTCCTCCGGCATCCCGTCCAAGACGCGGGTCACCAACGCGTCCAGCACCACCGGCTCGGGAGTGAGCGGCAGCCCCTGGCCCTGCCGGATGCGGGTGACGTCGAGCAGGCCGGAGATGATGGCCTGCATCCGGTCGGTGGACCGTTCCATCCGCTCGAGCGTGCGCAGGTGCTCTCCGGAGATTCCGCGCCGGTGAATCGTCTGCAGCCCCAGCCGCACCGAAGCCAGCGGGTTGCGGAGATCGTGGCTGACGATGCCCAGCAGCCGCTGCTCGAACTCGGCGGCCGCCTGGAGCTTGCGGCGCTCCTCCTCCACCGCCGCGCGGCCGATCGCGGCCTCCTTCTCCACCCGCCGGCGCTGGGTGACGTCCCGGCTCAAGCAGGTCACGAGCTGCGGCGGCCCCTCCGGCGCGGGGATGGGAGACAGCGAGTACTCGTACCAGCGCGTCTCCTCCCCCGAGAGGACGGCGATCTCGCTCCTCGCCGGCGCGGCGGTGACGAAGGCCGCCTGCAGCTGGACCCGGAACTCGGGGAAGGTGCCCGCCCCGAAGAGCTCGTCCATCGTGCGGCCGATCATCTGCGCGGGGGCGAGTCCCGTCGCCGCCGCCCCGAGCTGGTTCACGTAGACGTACCGACCGTCGCGGTCGAGGATGTAGACATTCTCCTGCACCACCTCGAGGGCGAGCCGGAGCATCTCCAGCTCGTCGGAGGTCGACGCAGGAGTACTGGTCGGACGCCCGTCGCGCACGCGAAGAGCCCCGTTGGAAGAGGTCATCGTGCGCGGAGCGTAGCGGGCAGCGCTGGGAACCCGCCCGGATCATCAGCGGGCGGCGTCCACCAGTGAGCGAGCGGACGGCCGCCTCGGACGCAACCCTTCAGCGACGCTGGACACCTCGCTCGGGAGCGAGCGCGAGTGGTGCCGAACGCCCTCCGCCCAGCGCACCGGGCGGATATGCAGGTCGAGAGTGGTAGATGCCCTCAAGGGTGTGGATGAAGGAGAGCACGATGGCGTTCAGGTCTCGCAGGGTGAGGTCGCACTCGTCGAGCTGCCCCTCGGTGAACACCGCGGTGATGATTCGCTGCACCAGGGCCTGGAGCCGCTCCCGTGTGGGCTCGGACATCGCCCGGCTGGCGGCCTCCACCGCGTCAGCCAGCATCACCAGCGCCGCCTCGCGGAACTGCGGCCGCGGTCCGGTGTAGCGGAACAGGGAGTCGTCCACCGCCCCCTCGCGTCCCTCGGCCTGCTCCACCGCCCGGTGGTGGAAGTAGCCCACCAGACGCGTGCCGTGGTGCTGGGCGATGACGTCCTGCACCGCCCGCGGGAGCTTGTAGCGCCGCGCCAGGTCGAGACCGTCGGTGACGTGACGCTTGATGATCACCGCGCTCATGCCCGGAGCGAGGCAGTCGTGGGGGTTCTCGCCCTTCTGGTTCTCGCCGAAGTAGAGCGGGTTCTTCCCCTTCCCGATGTCGTGGTAGTAGGCGCAGGTCCTGCCCAGCAGCGGGTTGCACCCGGTGGCCTCCGCCGCCGCCTCCACCAGGCTCCCCACGATGATGCTGTGGTGGTAGGTGCCCGGGCTCTGGACGATGAGCTCCTTGAGCGCCGGGTGGTTGAGGTTGGCCAGCTCGAGCAGCTTCAGGTCGCTCGCGTAGCCGAAACCGAGCTCGAGCAGCGGGGTGAGCGCCAGGACCAGCGTGGGGACGATGAGCAGCGACCCCACCCCGGCGAACGCGGCCGCCACCAGCGTGTCGCGCGCGGGGCCCTTCCCCGCTGCCAGACCGAAGGCGAGAACCACCCCGGCGCTGACCAGCCCCACCCAGACGCCGGTCCGGAACAGCGCCGCGCGGTCCCGCGCACGGGCCACCTGCGTCGCGGCGACCAGGCTGCCCAGGAGCCCGTAGACGGCGAAGAAGAGCGAATTGCCGAGCATCACCCCGGCGAGCGTCGAGAGGACGAGGCCGAAGAACAGCGCCAGCTCCTGATTCAGCAGCAGCCGCACCAGCATCGCCCCCGCGGCGACCGGGAGGAGGACCAGCAGGGCCTCCATCGGAACCGTGGGCCAGCGGTCGTGCATCGCCTCCGCCACGACGGCCGCCAGCCGGAACGCCCCGAGGAAGACGATCAGCAGCACCCCGAGGAGCAGGCCGTCCCTCCGGGTGGGCCGGAAGCGGCGGAAGGCCTTCCGGTGGAAGGTCCAGATGCCGGCCAGCAGCAGGGCGACCAGGATGGCCGTCCCCGCGCTCGCCCCCAGCACGTCGAAGCGGTCGGTCTGGGCGCGCATTCCCGCCAGCATCCGGAGGTGTTCCTGGGTGACCAGCTCGCCGTCGCCGATGATCTTCTGGCCCTTCTTGATCTGGATGACCGCGTCCTTCACCCCCGCGGCAGCGATGCTCCGGCGCCGCTCGGTCTCGGCGATGTTGGCGGTGAGGTTGGGCCGGAGGGCGCGCTTGGCAACGCGCAGAACCGCGCGCCGGAGCAGCACCGGCGAGTCGGGCAGGAGATTTCCTGGCAGGGTCGCCCAGCGATCCATCTCCACGCGCGCCTCGCGCACGTCGAGCACCGACGGGGGGACGACGGCGCTGGGGTGCTCGGCCCCGTCGTTCAGGTCACGGATGGTGAGGAAGCTGCCCGCCGGGCCGAGGTCCTCGCGGGCCCCCACCACCGGGGCGAGGAACCCCCGGGAGAGCACCGCGAGCACGGCGCGTTCGACCTCCGGCGCCGCACGGGCCTCCACCAGCGCATTCCAGTCCTCGTCCTCCACCTCGAAAAGCCGCTGCTCGAACCGCTGCCGGGCCTGGGCCAGGGCGGAGCCGTCCACCGGTTCGGCCTTCCGCTTCCCGGCGGTGGGCTTCGCCGGCGGCTCCAGCCGCGGGAGCGCGCCACGCAGTCCGCTGAAGGCCTCCTGGATTCCCGCCTGCACCTCCGGGACTACCCCCGGGTTGAAGTCGAACACCGGACGGACTCCCGCCCGGGCGTCCTGCCGTCGCCGGTCGGTCAGCGCCGCGTCGGGCAGGTCGTAGTCGCGCGTGGCCTTGAACCCGGCGGCGGAGGCGCTCTCGAAGGGACGGCCCACGTCCTCCGGCCGCAGCTGCGGCAGCGCCTGCACCGCGAACCCCGGTGCCACCAGGAGCCCGGCCAGCACCGACACCACCGCGAGCAGCGTCAGAGCCGGAAGAGCGCGCCGGAGGGAAGGGGCCCACCGGCTCTTCGCCTCAGCGTCCAAGAGGCCGGGACCCTAGGGTCCGGGAGCGACACTGGACAAGCGGGGAGGCCCAGGCAAGCAGCCGCGCAGGAAGGCTCGGGGAGCGCCGGTGTGTTCTGCGGTGGGCACTCCTGGCTGCCCGGCCCGCCGTCGCTCACTCGGCCCGGAGGGCTTCCTGAGGGTCGACCCGGGTGGCCCGGTTGGCGGGGAGGAGCGCCGCAGCGACCGTGACCGCGGAGAGCATCGCCGCCGCCGCCAGTGCGGTGGGAGGGTCCGACGGAGCCACTCCGTAGAGCAGTCGCCCCAGCGAACGGCCCAGGAGGAGCGCGCCGCCCAGCCCGGCCACGATGCCGATGCCGCCGAGCGCGAGCGCGCGGCGGAGCACCCACCACCGCACCGACCTCGCCGAGGCGCCGATGGCCATCCGGATGCCGATCTCCCGCGTGCGCTGGGCCACGCTGAAGGCGAGGACGCCGTAGACGCCCGCCGCGGCCAGCACCACCGCCAGGCCGGCGAACAGGCCCAGCAGCACGCCCGCAGCCCGGGGCGCCGCGACCGAGCCGGTCACCCGGTCCTCGAGCGTCCTCACCTCGAAGAGAGACAGGCCGGGGTCCACCGCCGCCAGCTCGCGGCGGGCCGCCGAGGCCAGCGGCGCCAGCGCCTCACGGGTCCGGAGCACGAAGCTGAGCCGGCTCGAGGTGTCCTGATCGAGCGGGTAGTACATCTCCGGGCGCGGCTTCTCGCCCAGGCCGGAGTGGTGAACGTCGCCGACCACCCCCACGATGCGCCTCCACGGCTCGTTGTCCTCGCCATCGCCGGGGCGGATGCGCCCCCCCAGCGGCGACCTGCCGCCCCAGAAGCGACGGACGGCCTCGACGTTCACCAGCGCCACCCGCTCGCCGCCAGCGCGGTCCCCGTCATCGAACGTGCGACCCTCCCGGAGGGGGATTCCCATGGCCTCGATGTAGCCGGCCGAGGCGAGGCGGTACTCGATGGCCGGCTCGCGCGCCTTGTCGAAGACCTGACCCTCGATGGAGAAGTTCCCGTTGGTGTTGCTCCCGCCGAGGGGCAGGTCGTTCACCGCGCCGGCGTGGCTGATCCCCGGAAGCGCCCGCAGACGGGGGAGGTACGCCTCGAGCAGCGCGCGGCGGGACGCGTCGTCGGGGTAGCGCTCCTCGGGGAGCTGGACCCGGAAGGCCACCGCGTGCTCCGGCCGGAACCCGGGGTCCTGCCGGAGCAGCCGCTGGACGCTCTGGAGCACCAGCGCCGCGCCGAGCAGCGGGGCCAGGGCCAGCGCGACCTCGAACACCACCAGCGCGGACTGCAGCCACTGGGTCCGGTGACCGAGCGCCGTGCGCATCTCGCCCCGGACCGCGCCCAGGTCGCCGCGGGCGAGGAGGAGCGAGGGCAACACCCCGAAGAGCAGCGTGGTCAGCACGCACAGCCCCACGCAGAAGGTCAGGACCCGCGCGTCCAGCGCCACCACGCTGGCCAGCGCCGACGCACGGACCGGCAGCGCGCCCCGGAGCACCGCCGAGCCCGCCCATCCGACGAGCAGGCCGAGGCCGGTCCCCACCACCGAGAGGACGGCCGCCTCGACCAGGAGTCCGCGGGCGACGCGCCAGCGATCCGCTCCGAGGGCCATCCGGACGGCCACCTCGCGACGGCGCGCCGAGCCCCGGGCGAGGAGGAGATTGGCCAGGTTCACGCAGGCGATGAGCAGCACCAGCCCGACCACCGCTCCCAGCGCACCGAGCGAGGTGCGGGCCTCGCCCAGGAGCTCGTCCACCCAGGGCACCACCAGGATCCCGTGGTGCTGGTACTCCGGGACCTCCACGGCGATCGCCTTCACCACCGAGCCGAGGTCCCTCTGCGCCGCCGCCACCGTCACCCCCGGCGCGAGCCGGCCGATGGCATTCATGAAGTGCATTCCCCGAGGGAGCTTCGCCGGATCGGGCTGCATCGGAACCCACACGTCCGAATCCCCGAACCAGTGGGGCTGCTCCCGCACCACGCCGAGGACCACGTGGTCGCGCCCGTCGAGCCGCACGGTGGTGCCCACGATGTCCGGCCGGCCCGCGAACTGCTTCCGCCAGAAGCGCTCGCCGAGCATCGCCACCGCGGGCCCCCCGACCCGGTCCTCGTCCTCGGTGAACTCCCGCCCCAGGAGCGGGGGCAAACCGAGCACCCGGAGCGCTCCGGCGTTCATTCGCTGGGTCGAGACCCGGATCGGCTCGCCATCGCCCGAGAGGCTCTTGTTGCCCTGGGAGAAGAGAGCGAGCCCGCTCAGACTCCGGGACCGGGCGATCCAGTCCCGCGCGTCCGGCAACGAGACCGAGGCCCGGGCCACGTCGGGCTGGACGTCGTAGATCCGCACCAGCTCCTCGGGCGCCCGGTAGGCCAGGGGGCGGAGGAGGACGGCGTTCACCAGGGTGAAGACCGCGGTGGTCGCCCCGGTGGCGAGCGCGAGCGTGAGGACCGCGGTGGCGGTGAAGCCCCGGTCCTTCATCAGGCGCCGGAGGGCCACCCGCGCATCCTTCCCGATTCCCGCCAGGGGCGAGGGGCTCGAGGAGGTGGAGGGCGGGCTCATGCGACGGCGCTCAGCGAACGGCGTGCCATCGAGGGTTCTCCCCGGCAACAGGGGGAGCAGTGAACGGCGGCCTCAGGCAGCCCGGCCAGGCTCGGGACCCGCGGTCCCATTTCCGGACAACGACGGCTCGAGGTTCCGGAGCGAAGGCAACGCCCCCGGGCGGACGAGCGGGACGCCCTCCTCGGGAGCACCTGGCGCTTCCGAGCGGCCTGCGCGACCTCCGGCGCTCACGACGGCGCAGGCCATTCGACACCCGGTGGGCGTCCGCCCGAACCGGACGGCCGATACTTTCTGCACGTGGGACGCGCTCCGGCGTGCAGAAAGTATCGCCCAGCCGGCGCACGCCGCAGGGCAGCCGTCCCGAGCGGTCCAACCGGTTTCCCGAACCCCGCTGGAGTCGCTCTGGTCGCGACGCTGGAGCTCGAGCCCGAGCAACATCGCGACAACCTGCCAGCGCAGGGAACGAGGCCAGGGTCGCATCCGGCTGGCGGGGCTCACCCTCGGAGCTCCTGCGTCCCCTCGGGGCAAACGACGCACGCCACTCCGTCGAAGCACCGAGACCACCGGTGCCCCGGGGGTCCGACGCTTACGACGCCTTGGGGTCGGTCGCCGGAGCGGGGGTCGCCGATGAAGCCTGCTGCTCCGTCCGGGCGGCCTCCGCGTTCGCCTCGGCGTCCGCCTTCTCGTAGGCCCGGATGACCTCCTGCACCAGCGGATGGCGGACCACGTCCACCTCGGTGAAGGTGCAGAAAGCGATGCCCTCGACGCCCTCGAGGATCCGTCGGGCGTGAGAGAGCCCGGAGGTCTTCCCCTGCGGGAGGTCCACCTGGGTCACGTCGCCGGTCACCACCGTCTTGCTGTGAAAGCCCAGGCGGGTGAGGAACATCTTCATCTGCTCGACGGTGGTGTTCTGGGCCTCGTCGAGGATGACGAACGCGTCGTTCAGCGTCCGACCGCGCATGAAGGCCAGCGGGGCGACCTCCACCGTTCCCTGCTCGACCAGCTGGGACGCGCGGCCTGCGTCCATCATGTCGTGGAGCGCGTCGTAGAGCGGGCGGACGTACGGGTTCACCTTCTCCGCGAGGTCCCCGGGCAGGAAGCCGAGCTTCTCGCCCGCCTCGACCGCCGGCCGGGCGAGGATGATGCGCTTCACGCTCCGCGCGTGGAGCGCCGCCACTGCCATCGCCATCGCGAGGTACGTCTTGCCGGTGCCGGCCGGGCCAATCCCGAAGACGATGTCGTGCCGGCGGATGGCGTCGACGTAGCGCTTCTGGGCCAGGCTCTTCGGCGCCACGTGCCGCCCCGCTCGCGACAGGACCGGCCCGAGCACGAGACTGTCCAGGCCCTGCTCAGGCGCGGCGTCCCGCCCCAGCATCTTCAGCCCCTGCTCCACGTCCTCACGACCCACCGGCTGGCCGGCGCGGTGGATGGTCTCGAGCTGCTCGACCAGACGCACCGCGGAGGCGACGGCATCGGCCGGGCCGGAGAGGTGGAGCTCGGTTCCGCGCTGCCCCACCCGAACCCCCAGCCGACGCTCGATGGCCTTCAAATTCTCGGCGTGGTTGCCGGAGACACCGAGCGCGACGTCGTTGTCCCGGAGGTCCACCCGGGCGGTCGTGACGAGGGAAGTGTCCCGAGGAGAAGCGGTGGGCAACGGTTCCTTTCAATGCGCCCGGGTCGACGGCGTGGCAGCAGGCGGGAAGGCTAGCGCAAGGGCGGCAGGAGGATGAACTCCTGGGGGCCCACGCGGCGGTAGTAGTAACGCTCCGCCCAGGGGAAACGCACATCGGTGGACGACAGAAGCCCTTGTTCCACCAGCGCGTCCAGCGAGGGCGGCACCTCCCCCCGCTCCAGCCGGTACACCGCCAGGGCGCCCTCGATGCGGCTCACCTGCGCCCGGGCGATCTGCTGCCGGAGCACGCCCTCGGCGAAGCCCGCGCCGGTGCTGGAGGGGACCGCCCAGGGGTTGAGCTGGGTGCCCAGCAGAACCCCCACGATGCCGGCCAGCACCACCATGCTCACCGCGAGCCTCCCCAGCGCGCCCCGGACTCTCTCCCCGAAGTCGATGTCGTCCTCGGGCAGGTCCGGCTCGCCGACCGGCATCAGCGCGGTCACGTGCCCGAGGTTGGCCAGGTTGCAGAGCGCCTTGCAGGTCTCGAACTCGCCGAGGCACGACAGGTCGATGAGCTTCCGCACGTCGCGGTAGCCGTTG
>DASROG010000392.1:0-3196 GCA_035646995.1 Myxococcaceae bacterium | reverse complement strand
GCTCGGGCGGGTCCTGGAGGTCCGCGTCCATGAGGACGACGACGTCGCCCCGGGCGTGGCGAAGGCCGGCCTCGATCGCCCCCTCGAGACCGAAGTTTCGCGAGAGACAGACGATGCTCAGCTCGCGGGCGAGCGGCTGGAAGGCGAGCAGCTGCTCGCGGGTGGCGTCCCGGCTACCGTCGTCCACGGCGACGATCTCGAAGGGGACGCCGAGCGACCGGAGGGTGGTCTCGACGCGCTCGAGCAGGGGACGGACCGACTCCTGCTCGTTGAACATCGGGATGACGACGCTGATCAGCGCCGGCGTGGGACGTTCCAAGGCGGCTCCGCTTAGACCATAGCCGGCCGACGGGCGCACCGGGGACGTGGCCTCGGCTGGACGACTCTTCTAGGGTCGGTCTCCTGGTGAAGGTGCACGGGTGACAGCAGGGGACGGGCTCGGCCCGAGCACACCTCGGCGCTGGATCCGCCCTGGCCTCCGGGTGGCCGCGGCGCTGGTGCCGCCGGTGCTGGTGTTCGCGGCAGTGCGATGGCTGTTCGCTATCGCCGCCGCGCGGGTGGGCTACGACGCATCGAACCCCTTCAGCTGGCGGCGGTGGGACAGCGGCCACTATCTGGACATCGCGAGTCGCGGCTGGGAGCTCTTCTCCTGCGCCCGGCTCGGTGGACGACCCCAGGATGCGTGCGGGAACTCGGCGTGGTTCCCGCTGTACCCGTGGCTCCTCCGGCCGCTGCTCGCGCTGGGCCTGAGGCGGGAGACTGCAGGAGTCTGGGTGTCGGGGACCGCCGCGCTGGCGATGCTGGTCGTGCTTTGGAACGGGCTGCTCCGTGAACGGAGGCTGAAGGGCTTCGTCGTCCTCGCCATCGCCGGTGTCTTCCCCGGCGCGGTGTACGCGCACGCCATCTTCCCCACCTCGCTCGCGCTGCTGTGCATCGTGCTCGCGGGCACAGCGCTCGCCCGGGGCCGCTGGGTCCTGATGGGACTGTCGGGGGCGGCGCTGGCGATGACCTACGTCACGGGCGTGCTGCTCGCGGTGCCGAATGCGGTCGCGGCCTGGTGGAGGACCCGTGCGCTCCGGCCCGCGGTCGTGGCCGGAGGCCTCACCGCGGCGGGGTTCGTCAGCGTGCTGCTGGCGCAGCAGCTGATCCTCGGGCACTGGGACGCGTGGATCCGGACGTATCAGAAGGGCCTGCCCGGGGTGGCACGACCGCTCGAGGCGTTCCTGGCGGTGATCGCGCCCGTCTTCACGAACGATCTGCCGCGAAGGACCATCGCCATCCAGGCACTGACGGTGCTCGGGCTCCTGGTCCTGGGACTCGTCACCGCGGCGGTGACACGGCACCGACGGAACCCGGTGCGCACCTGGGCCGCTCTCTCCGCCCTGCTCTTCTGGGCCTTCCCGCTCCTCGCCGGACGCGGCGTGAGCCTCTACCGCGCCGACGCGCTGGTGCTGCCGGTGATCCTGCTGCTGGTGGAGCTCCCGGTGTGGCTCCTGCTGCCGCTGCTGCTCTGGCTCGCCCGGGTCGCGGAGGCGATGGGCGAGCTCTTCTTCCGGGGGTACCTCGTCTGAAGTGCCCAGGGCGGGATTCGAACCCGCACACCTTTCGGCGCCACCCCCTCAAGATGGTGTGTCTACCAGTTCCACCACCTGGGCTTGAAAGAGGACGGTCTTCGTATCAGGGAGCCCCGCCGCTTTCCAGTCCCCCTGTCACGAGCCACACCGCCAGCGGGACCAGCACGTTGTCAGTCGCTCGCGGCGCCACCGCCTCGGCCACCGCCGCTGCGAGACCCGCCCCGACCACCCGGCTCATCGAGAGCGGCACTCCGAACAGGAGCGCCGCCATGGCCGTTCCGACCGCCGCGAGAACGGCCACCACCAGCGTGCCTTCCACGCTCTTGGTCTTCGCCCACGGCACCCGGTAGGTGTGCTTCCCCCAGACCCGGCCCACCAGCCCTCCGATGCCGTCTCCCAGCGCCAGCGCGAGGAGCGCGGCCGCGGCCGGGAACGGCCAGCCCCCGAGCAGGCCGACCGCGGTGAACGCCGCCGCGGAGAGCGCGTAGAGCACGAGGCCCGACCACGCCTCGCCCTCGCCGGAGACCGCCCGCTCCAGCGCCCGGACCGCCTCGAGCCTCGGCGCGAGGAGCGGCACGGCGAGCAGCAGCCCGAACCCCGTCAGCGCCACGCCCACCGGGGGCCACGGCGAGTGCCACGCCCCCCACCCCAGCGGCCACACGCCGGCGCCGACGTGCAGCAGGTCTCGTAAGTACGTCCGCGGAAGCCCACGCCCGGCCAGCCACAGGCACCCGACCAGTCCTCCGGCGAAGACCAGCGACCAGACGAGGACGAGCAGGCCATCGTGCACGGCCGCCGAGCCTCGCACGCCGCGAGAGACTGGTTTGCTACTTCTGCGCGGGCGCGGCCGGGGCCGGAGTCGTCGACGGCGCGGGCTCCGCGTCACTCGCCTTCGGCGCCGCCGGAGCCGGAGCCGCCGAGGCCGGCGCCGTCGAGCCGGTCGCCGGCGCAGGCGCCGCGGCGGGAGCGGGCTTCGTGACGAGGCTGCTGGTCACCGAGCCCCGCACGCCCACGAACGACAGGCCCAGCGAGGTCAGGAAGAACAGCGCCGCGCACACCGCGGTCAGCTTGCTCAGGAAGGTGACTGCTCCCCGGCCACCGAACGCCGAGGTCGCTGCGCCGCCGCCGAGCGCCGCACCCATGCCCGCGTCCTTCCCCGGCTGAAGAAGGATCACGAAGATCATGAAGACGCAGAGCAGGACGTGGATGATGGTGAAGAAGACGACCATGAGAGGGCGCGCACCCTAACGGGCAGCCGCCCCTGGAGGCAAGTCGCCGGCTACCCCGCAGCCGCGACGATCGCCAGGAACTCCTGGGTCTTGAGGCTCGCCCCGCCGACCAGGGCCCCGTCCACGTCCGCCTGCCCGAGCAGCTCGACCGCGTTGTCCGCCTTCACCGAACCCCCATAGAGGATCCGCAGCCCCTCCCCGACCGGACGGCCGAACAGGCGGACCAGCAGCTCGCGGACGTGCGCGTGGACCTCCTGCGCCTGTTCCGGCGTGGCGTTCCGCCCCGTGCCGATGGCCCACACCGGCTCGTAGGCCAGCACAACGCGCTGCCAATCCTCAGTCCGGAGCGCGGCCAGCACCGCACCGAGCTGCCGGACGATGACGTGCTCCGTT
>DASROG010000391.1:0-15735 GCA_035646995.1 Myxococcaceae bacterium | reverse complement strand
AGCGGGACGGGGGCGGCGGCCGGCTGGCCCTGGCGCGGCTGGTGGAGCGGACGGCGGAGGCGCTCCTGGCCGAGCGCCACCCCGACCGCCCGCTGCGGGCCAACGTCGAGTTCTACACCGCGGTCCTCCTCGACGCGCTCGGGCTGCCGCGGGAGGCGTTCAGCCCGCTCTTCGCCTGCGGGCGCATGGTGGGGTGGCTGGCGCACGTGGACGAGCAGCGACGGACGGGCCGGCTCATCCGCCCCGAGTCCCGGTACGTTGGCCCGCGCCCGGAACCCTTCGCCACCGCCTAGCACGCGCAGTTTGGTCGTTCTTCGCGATTGCTTGTACGCTTTCTCTCCCAAGCTCTGGGAGGGAAACCATGCGCCTCAGGTTTCTGTGCCCGATGGCAGTCTTGCTGGCGTCGGCCCGAGCATTCGCCCAAGCAGACTGTGAGGGGTGCAAGGACCACCCCCAGGTGCCGCGGTGGCCGGGCTTCTACCTCGCTCAAGCCACCGAGAACGATTTCAACTCGGTCGCCTTCCGGATCAGCAATGAGCAGGAAGTCCAGAAGGAAGGCAAGCACTGGAATCTCGTCTACCGGCTCAAGGACGGGGCGAAGCTCCCGAGTTGCGTGGAAGTCACGCGCAACTACGAGAACGCCTTCAAGAAGGGCGGCGGCAAGCTGCTGTGGAACTTCAACTGGTGCGAGGCAACGCTCTCGATGCCCCTGGGCAAGTCCGAGCGGTGGATGCGGATCGACAACAACACCGCGGGTAACAACGCGATCGGGATGGAGATCGTCGAGGTTGCCGCGATGGAGCAGAAGGTCGAAGTCAGCGCCTCGGAGATGATGGAGGCGCTGAACAAGAGCGGCTTCGTGGCTCTTCACGGCATCCTCTTCGACACTGGAAAGGACGTCATCAAGCCGGAATCCGAGCCTCTCCTCGCCGAGGTGGTGAAGCTGCTCGGTGACAACGCCGACCTGAAGCTCTCCATCGAGGGTCACACCGACAACGAGGGCAACCCGAAGTCCAACCTCACGCTTTCGCAAAAGCGGGCGGATAGCGTGAAGACGTACCTGGTGCGAAAAGGCGTGAATCAGAGCCGGCTCAAGTCGAAGGGGTGGGGTGACACCAAGCCGGTGGCAGACAACCGCACCGAAGCAGGCCGTGCCCAGAACCGTCGCGTGGAGCTGGTGAAGTAGGAACGCCGTCGCGGTCGGCTAGCGCGAGGCGGGTGGGTGGTTCCGGGCGACGAAGCTGCGGCATTCCGCGTCGCACTCCGGAAACCGGGCCAGGAACTCCACGCGGTTGCGGCACTCGTCCGCGAGTTGCGGCCGGGAGCAGAGCGCCTGCGCCTCTGCCCGGCTCCGGTCGAAGAGCTCCCGCCGGAGGTCTGGGTCCATGCTCGCGAGGGCCCGTGAGTCCGCGTTCCGGAGCCAGCCCCACGCCCAGACGAGGACGAATGCGCCGAGGAGGATCAGCACGCGCATCGCCCAGGGCAGGGCCTCCGGCCTTCGCCGGGCCGGAAGAATGGGCGGGCTGCCGCGACTGCTCCGCATCGCTCGGTCCCGGGGGCACGTCCCGTGCCAGAGCTCCCAGGGGGACGACAGGGCACGTCCCGCTCCTCCGTTGTTGCAGCATGCAAGGTGGCGGGGAGTCGCCACTGCAGAATGCACGGGCCGGGGTCCTCGCGTCCCCGCTGGATCCCTGGCGGACCGCTGGCCCGGTTCGTGCTCATTCGCTCCGGGCCCATGCGCATTGCCGTCACCGCTCTCGTCTGCACTTTCGGAGCGTTCCCCGCGCTAGCGGTCGATCTCCCGGGAGGCATCCAGCTCCATGGCGCGGTGGACGTGTACGCCGACGTGAACTTCAACGGCCCGGCGGACCATGCGAACTGGATCCCCGGCGTCGGCACGACCGCGAAGCGCGCCAACGAGCTGTCGCTCAATCTTGTGTCGATCGAGGTGGTCAAGGATCCCGACCCGGTCGGGTTCCATCTGTGGCTCGGCGCGGGCACCGCCGCGGACGTGGTTCACGCCGGCGAGCTCGTGGGGCCGGCCGCCGGCCCGGAGGTCTGGCGGTACGTCCAGCAGGCTTCGGTCTCGGCCAGGGTCCCCATCGGCCGTGGGCTCCTGATCGAGGGCGGCATCTATCCGAGCCACATCGGCTTCGAGGGTTTCCCGAGCCAGGGGAACTGGACCTACACCCGCGGGTGGATGGGCGAGTTCTCGCCCTACTACCAGACCGGCATCAAGCTCGCCTACGCGTTCGACGACGCCTGGAGCGTGCAGCTCCACCTCCTGAACGGATGGCAGCGGATCGGCGACAACAACAACGGCAAGGCCATCGGCACCCAGGTGGCATGGAAGGCCGGGCCGAGCACGCTGACCTTCAACACCTTCCTCGGTCCCGAGCTGGACGGCGACAACGGGCACTGGCGCTTCTTCGGTGACATCGTCTGGGTCCTCGCCCTGGACGCCGCGACCCAGCTCGCGGTGACCGTGGATGCTGGACTCCAGCAGCGCCCCGACACCCACCCGGCCACCTGGCACGCCGCTGGCGTCTTCGTTCGCCGGCAGCTCTCGCCGAAGTGGGCCACCGCGGCCCGCGCCGAGTACTACCGCGACGCGGACGGCCTCATCAGCGGCGTGGCCCAGACGCTCGTCGAGGGGACGCTCACCCTCGAGTACCGGCCCTGGGAGATCCTGATCTTGAAGCTCGAGGGCCGGTACGACCACTCCACCGCCTCGGTCTTCAACACCTCCACCGTCCTGCCCGACGGCACGCCGGGGAAGGCGAGAGATCAGGTCCTGGTGGTTCTCGGCGCGGTGGCCGCCTTCTGAGGAGAAGCCGCATGCTCGATGTGATCTTCGTCGCCGTCACCGTTCTCTTCTTCGTCCTCGCCCTGGCGTACGTCCGCGGCTGCGACGTGCTGCTGGAGGACCGCCAGCCATGAGCTTCGATGAGCTCCTGGGCAGTGTCGTGGCGGTGCTGCTCACCGTCTATCTCGTCTACGCGCTCCTCCGCGCGGAGCGCTTCTAGGGGAAGCTGCCGTGACTCTCGCTGCCTGGGGCCAGCTGGCCCTCTTCGTCGCCCTCGTCCTCCTCACCACCAGGCCCCTGGGCGCTTACATGCACCGGGTGTTCGAGACCGACCGCCGACCCCTGCCGCGCGTGCTCGGGCCGGTGGAGCGCCTCCTCTTCCGCCTCGCCGGCGTGGACCCGGACCAGGAGCAGACCTGGGTTCGCTACACCGGATCGCTGCTGGTCTTTAGCCTCCTCGGGCTGCTGGTGACCTACGCCATCCTCCGGCTCCAGCAGCTGCTGCCCCTCAACCCGCAGAAGCTCGGCCCGGTGGAGCCGGCGCTGGCGTTCAACACCTCGGCCAGCTTCACCACCAACACCAACTGGCAGGCGTACACGGGCGAATCGACGATGAGCTACCTGTCCCAGATGGCGGGACTGGCCTGGCACAACTTCACCTCCGCAGCCGCCGGCATCGCGGTCGCCCTCGCCCTCGCCCGTGGGCTCACCCGCCGCCGTCCTCCGAGTGCGCCCGGGACCCTGGGTAACTTCTGGGCCGACCTGATCCGCAGCACGGTGTACGTGCTCCTTCCGCTGAGCCTGCTCTTCGCCCTGGTCCTCGTCAGCCAGGGGGTGATCCAGAACCTCTCGGCCTACCGGGAGGTCACCACTATGGAGGGGGCGAAGCAGGTGGTGGCCCTGGGACCCGTCGCCTCGCAGGAGGCGATCAAGGAGCTGGGCACCAACGGCGGCGGCTTCTTCAACGTCAACAGCGCCCACCCCTTCGAGAACCCGAGCCCCTTCACCAATCTGCTGGAGCTCTGGCTCATCTTCGCCATCCCCGCGGCCCTGACCTACACCTACGGTCGCATGGCCGGGGACGCCCGGCAGGGCTGGGCGATCCTCGCCGCGATGGGGGTGATGTTCCTCGGCGGAACGCTGGTGGCGCACTGGGCGGAGGCGAAGCCCAACCAGGCACTGGCCTCGCTGGCGCTGAGCCACGCCGCCGGGAACATGGAAGGGAAGGAGGTTCGCTTCGGCACGGCGGCCTCTGCGCTCTTCGCCGTGGTCACGACCGACGCCTCGTGCGGCGCGGTGAACGCGATGCACGAGAGCTTCAACCCGCTCGGGGGACTGGTCCCGCTGGTGAACATCCAGCTCGGGGAGGTGGTCTTCGGCGGTGTCGGCGCGGGGCTGTACGGGATGCTGGTCTTCGTCGTCCTCTCGGTCTTCATCGCCGGCCTGATGGTGGGCCGGACGCCCGAGTACCTGGGCAAGAAGATCGAGGGGCGGGAGATGAAGCTGGCGATGCTCTACGTCCTCATCTTTCCTCTGCTCATCCTCGGGTTCACCGCCTGGGCCTCGGTCACCCGGTGGGGCACGTCGTCGCTCAACAACGCCGGGCCGCACGGCCTCAGCGAGCTGCTCTACGCCTTCAGCAGCGCCGCGGGAAACAACGGCTCGGCCTTCGCCGGGCTGAACGCCAACACCGGCTGGTACAACACCCTCCTCGGGCTCACCATGCTCGCCGGCCGGTTCCTGATGATCATCCCGGCGCTGGGCATCGCCGGAAGCATGGTCGGCAAGAAGGTCGTTCCCCCCGGTCCGGGGACCTTTCCCACCAACGGGCCGCTCTTCACCTTCCTCCTCGTCTCGGTGGTGCTGATCGTGGGCGCGCTCACCTTCTTCCCCGCGCTCTCCCTCGGACCCATCGTCGAGCACTTCGCCGGCCTGACCGGAAAGGTCTACTAGCGTCATGGCTGCCACGACTCGAGAGCTCTCGCTCCTCGACCCCACCATCGTCCGTCCCGCGATCTGGGACAGCTTCCGGAAGCTCTCTCCCCGAGCGGTGGTCCGGAACCCGGTGATGTTCGTGGTCGAGGTGGGCGCGCTGCTCACCACCATCGACTTCGTCCGGGATCTGGTCGCCGGACACCCCTCGACGCCTCTGTGGTTCACCGGCCTGGTGTCGGTGTGGCTGTGGTTCACGGTGGTGTTCGCCAACTTCGCCGAGGCGGTGGCCGAGGGGCGGGGAAAGGCCCAGGCCTCGTCGCTCCGGAAAATGCGGAAGGACGTCGAGGCCCGGAAGCTGGTCGGGGGGCGTGAGGAGAAGGTGCCGGCCTCCAGCCTCCGCAAGGGGGACACGGTCGTCGTGGAGGCCGGCCAGTTCATCCCCGGCGATGGAGAGGTGGTGGAGGGGATCGCCTCGGTGGACGAGAGCGCGATCACCGGAGAGTCCGCGCCGGTCATCCGGGAGAGCGGCGGGGACCGGAGCGCGGTCACCGGTGGCACCCGCGTTCTCTCCGACCGGATCGTGGTCCGGATCACCGCCAACCCGGGGGAATCGTTTCTCGATCGGATGATCTCCCTGGTGGAAGGCGCGGCGCGCCAGAGGACTCCCAACGAGATCGCGCTCCACATCCTCCTGGTGGGGCTGACCGCGGTGTTCCTCTTCGCCTGCGTCACCCTGGTCCCGCTGGCGGTCTACAGCGGCGTCCACCTCTCCACCACGGCGGTGGTGGCGCTCCTGGTCTGTCTCATCCCCACGACCATCGGTGGGCTGCTCTCGGCCATCGGAATCGCCGGCATGGACCGGCTCCTCCGGAAGAACGTCATCGCCCTCAGCGGCCGGGCGGTGGAGGCCGCGGGGGACGTGGACACGCTCCTCCTGGACAAGACCGGCACCATCACCCTCGGGAACCGCATGGCCACCGAGCTCATCCCCCTCGCCGGCGTCCGGATGGAGGACCTGGCGGACGCCGCCCAGCTCAGCAGCCTCGCCGACGAGACGCCCGAGGGGCGGAGCATCGTGGTGCTGGCCAAGGAACGCTATCGGTTGCGAGGCCGGGAGGTGGGCCGTGACGCCCACTTCGTTCCCTTCAGCGCCCAGACCCGGATGAGCGGCGTGGACCTGGGAAGCCGCGCCGTCCGCAAGGGCGCCGTGGACTCGGTGGCCCGGCACGTGGAGTCCCTGGGAGGGACGGTCCCGCCGGAGGCGGAGGCGATCTCCCGGCGGATCGGCGACTCCGGCGGCACCCCGCTGGCCGTCTCCGACGGGGCGCGGGTCCTGGGAATCGTCCACCTCAAGGACGTGGTGAAGGGAGGGATCAACGAGCGGTTCGATCGCTTCCGCGCCATGGGAATCCGCACGGTGATGATCACCGGCGACAACCCGCGCACCGCCGCGGCGATCGCCCGCGAAGCGGGGGTCGACGACTTCCTGGCCGAGGCCACCCCGGAGACCAAGATGCGCCTGATCCGGGAGGAGCAGGCGAAGGGAAAGCTGGTGGCCATGACCGGCGACGGCACCAACGACGCCCCGGCCCTGGCCCAGGCAGACGTCGGCGTCGCGATGAACACCGGCACCCAGGCGGCGAAGGAGGCGGGGAACATGGTGGACCTCGACTCCAACCCCACCAAGCTGCTGGAGGTGGTGGAGGTCGGCAAGCAGCTGCTCATGACCCGAGGAACGCTGACCACCTTCAGCATCGCCAACGACGTGGCGAAGTACTTCGCCATCCTCCCGGCGCTGTTCGTGGGCGTCTACCCGGAGATCGCTCCCCTGAACGTGATGCGCCTGGCCTCGCCATACTCGGCGGTGCTCTCGGCGGTCATCTTCAACGCGCTGATCATCATCGCCCTCATCCCGCTGGCGCTGCGCGGCGTGCGCTACCGGCCGGTGGGAGCCGCGGCGCTGCTCCAGCGCAGCCTGCTCATCTACGGGGTGGGGGGAATCATCCTGCCCTTCGTCGGGATCAAGCTCATCGACCTGGTGGTCGCTGCGCTCGGTCTGGTCTGAGGCCCACCATGCACAAGGAACTGATCATCGCTCTCCGGGTCACCGCGGTGACCCTCATCCTCACCGGGCTGATCTACCCGCTGGTCACCACGGGTCTGGCGCAGGCGCTCTTCCCCCGCCGCGCGAACGGCAGCTTCGTTACCGACGAGTCGGGAAGAGTCGTCGGGTCCGAGCTCCTGGGGCAGGGGTTCTCCGCGCCGGGCTATTTCCATCCCCGTCCCTCGGCGGCGGGCAAGGACGGCTGGGATGCCACGAGCTCGTCGGGGAGCAACCTCGGGCCGACCAGCAAGAAGCTCCGCGACTCCGCGGCCGCGGCGCTGCAGAGGCTCCAGGAGGAGAATCCCAGGGCGTCGGGTCCGCCGCCGGTGGAGCTGGTGACCGCCTCGGGAAGCGGGCTCGATCCCCACCTGTCCCCCGCCGCGGCGCTGTGGCAGGTTTCGCGCGTGGCCCAGGCACGGCACGTCACCGAGGACCGGGTACGGGCGCTGGTCGAATCGCAGATCGAGCGGCGGGACCTCCTCATCCTCGGCGAGCCACGGGTGAACGTCCTCGTCCTGAACCTGGCGCTGGATCGCCAGTTCGGTGCGCTGGAGCCGGCACCTTCGGCCACGCGGGCGCCGTGACCGAGCTCGCCGACCGGCCCGAGCGCCGGGCGGAGGAGTTCCTCGCCCTGGTTCGGCAGGGAAAGCGAGGCCGTCTCAAGCTCTACATCGGATTCGCCGCGGGGGTGGGGAAGACGTACCGGATGCTCGAGGAGGCCCACGCGCTCCGGGAGCGGGGTGTGGACTTGGTGGTCGGCTTCGTCGAGACCCACGGCCGTGCGGAGACCGCCTCGCTGGTGGAGGGGCTGGAGGTCGTCCCCCGGCGCGTCATCGAGTACCGAGGCGTGAGGGTCGAGGAGATGGACCTCGACGCCATCGTGGCCCGGAAACCGGAGGTGGCGATCGTGGACGAGCTGGCCCACACCAACGCCCCCGGTAGCCGGAACCGCAAGCGCTGGGAGGACGTGGAGGAGCTGATCGCCGCGGGAATCAACGTCATCGGCGCCTTCAACGTCCAGCATCTGGAATCGCTGAACGATCTCGTCGCCCGGTCCACCGGCGTGCGGGTCCGGGAGACCATCCCCGATGCCTGGCTGAAGACCGCGGATCAGGTGGTGAACCTGGACCTGGCGGTGGAGGATCTCGAGGAGCGGCTCCGGTCGGGGAAGATCTACGCCAGCGACAAGGTGCCCCAGGCCCTGGAGCGGTTCTTCCAGCGCGGGAACCTCGCCACGCTGCGCGAGCTGGCGCTGCGAGAGGTGGTCGAGTCTCTGGAGCGAGAGACGCTCCGCAGCGAATCCACACCTCGGACCCCCCGCTCGACGGGGGTGCGGGTGATGGTCTGCATGTCCTCCTATCCGCCGCGGGCCGCCGAGTTGCTCCGGCGGGGTTCGCGGGTCGCGGGGCGGCTGAACACCGACTGGTTCGTGGTGTACGTCGAGACGCCCCAGGAAGCGCCGGACCGCATCGACTCGGAAGCGCAGCGGCACCTCCTGGAGAACATCGAGCGGGCGAAGGCGCTCGGCGCCGAGGTGGTCCGCCTCCGGGCAGCGGATCCGGTCCCGGCGCTGCTGGACTTCGCCCGGAGCCACAGCGTGGGGCTCCTCCTCATCGGCCGCTCCCACCAGGCCGGCTGGCGCCGCCTGCTGGGGAGGACGGTGGACATCCGCCTGGTCCGGGAGGCCGAGGACCTCGACGTCCAGGTGGTCGCCCTGGGAGACATGCGGGAATGACGCTCCGGGGTCGCCTCCTGGCTGCGCAGTCGCCACTGGCGGTGGCCCTGGCGGTGGTGGCGGTGCTGTCGGTCCTCACCGCCAACCGGCTCGGTCGCGCCGGGGAGCGGATCCTCTCCGACAATTACCGGAGCGTCCTCGCTGCGCAGCGGATGAAGGAGTCCATCGAGCGGATCGACAGCGGGGCGCTCTTCGTGGTCATCGGGGAGCGGGAGCGGGGCGTGACCCTGTCCCGTGAGCACCGTCCGGTCTTCGAGCGGGAGCTCCAGGTCGAGGAGCGGAACATCACCGAGCCCGGAGAGACCGAGGCGGCGCAGGCGCTCCGGGAGGCGTGGAACCGCTACCAGGTGGAGTACGACGCCTTCCTCCAGCTCCCCGAGGGCGACCTCCGACGAAGCTACCTCGACGTGCTGCAGCCCTCGTTCACCCGGGTGAAGGCCGCGGCCGACGGCATCCTCTCCCTCAACCAGGATGCGATGGTGCTCAAGAGCACCCGGGTTCGCCGCGACGCGGAGTGGGTCGAGACCGTGGTGGTCGTGGGAGTGCTGGCGGCGCTGGTGCTGGGGCTGCTCGCCTCGGCCGCGCTGACCGCCCGGGTGCTCAGGCCGGTGGCGATCCTCGGGCAGGCTGTTCGCCGTCTGGGCCAGGGCGACTACGGGGTGCGGGCACGCATCCCGGAAGGGGGCGGCTCGGAGATCTCCCAGCTCGCGGCGGACTTCAACGCCATGGCCGAGAGCCTTCGGCGCTACCGTGACTCCAGCCTGGGCGAGCTTCTCGAGGCGCAGCTCGCCGCGCAGGCGACGATCGACAGTCTTCCCGATCCGGTGCTGGTCTTCGACGCCACGGGAAAGGTGACCAACACCAACCGTGCCGCGGAGCAGCTCCTCAACGTCCGGGCGTCCGATGGCAGCCTGGCCCCAGCGCCGCCCGCGGTCCGCGAACGAGTCCACCGCATCCGGGATGAAGTGCTCGCCGGCGCTCCCTCGGTCCAGCCCCGGGGGTTCGAGGACGCTCTGGTGGTGGAGACGCCGGAGGGGAACCGCGCGCTGCTTCCGCGGGCCAACCCCGTCTCCAGCGACGAGGGGCAGCTGCTGGGGGCGACTGTGCTGCTCCAGGACATCACCCGGGTGCGCCGGTTCGACGAGCTGAAGGATGACCTGGTCGCAACCGTGGCCCACGAGTTCCGTACCCCGCTGACCAGCCTGCGGATGGCCATCCACCTCCTGGCGGAGCAGACGGTGGGGACGCTCAACGAGCGGCAGCTCGATCTGGTGACCGCGGCCCGGGAGGAGTGCGAGCGGCTGCAGGGCATCGTGGACGAGCTCCTGGACCTGGCCCGCATTCGCTCCGGGCGCCTCGAGCTGCACCCGCGCGAGCTGGCCACCGAGCTGGTGCTCGGACAGGCGCAGCGCGCGGTGCGCGACGGATCCGAGCGCGGGACGCCGATCGAGGTGGAGGTCGCCCCCGGGGCGGAGCGGCTGGTGGCCGACCCGGATCGGATCGATCTGGCGCTCACCAATCTGCTGACCAACGCGCTCCGGCACACGCCGCCGGGCAGGCCGGTGGGCCTTCGCGCGCGCCGGGTCGACGATGGTGTGCGGCTGGAGGTGGAGGACCGTGGGCCGGGCATCGCCCCCGAGTACCTGCCGCGCCTGTTCGAGAAGTTCTACCGGGTGCCCGGCTCGCCTCCGGGCGGTGCGGGGCTCGGCCTCTCCATCGTCCGCGACGTGGTCGAGGCGCACGGAGGGAAGGTGGGGGTCCGGAGCAAGCCGGGCGAGGGAACGGTGTTCTGGATCGACCTCCCGGACGCGACGCCGGGCGCGTCGCTCACGCTCCCCTCCGGCGCGCGCTAGGACCGGCGGTCAGCGCCAAGCTCCAGGGGACGCCCACGGAACCCCCCGCACCAGGGGGAGGCTCGCGGAGCGGCGCAGCAGCGCCGCGCGTCCAGGCTCACGCGCGCAGGGGCGCGCCAGCGACGAGGCTCAGCCCTCCTCGAGCTTCTTCCGCTTCCTCCACAGGGTCGAGGCGTCGATGCCGAGGATGCGCGCCGCCTCTTCCAGTGTGGGGGCGCTGGCCATCACCCGGAGGATGTGCTCGCGCTCGATCTGATCCAGGGTGAAGGGCCCGCCGAGATCGGGGGCCGAGGCCTCGGTCGCGGCGATCCGCTCCGGGAAGGCGGCCGGGGGAAGGCTGTCCGCGGGCCAGACGATGGCCGCGCGCTCGACCGCGTTCCTGAGCTCGCGGACGTTGCCGGGCCAGGGATAGGACTCGAGGACCGGGATCGTCTGCGGCGCGAAGTCCAGCCCGGGGCGGTGGAGCGAGGCGGCGAACTGCCGGAGCACCCGTCGCGCCAGGGGGAGAATGTCCTCGCGGCGCTCGCGGAGGGGCGGCACCCGGATCTCCACCACGTTCAGGCGGTAGAGCAGATCCTCGCGGAACCTGCCCGCACGGACGTCTGCCTCGAGCTCGCGGTTGGTGGCCGAGACGATGCGAACGTCGGCGTGGCGGGTTCGCGTCTCGCCCACTCGCTCGAAGGCCTTCTCCTGGAGGAAGCGCAGGAGCTGCGCCTGGGTGCTGGGCCCGAGCTCGCCGATCTCGTCGAGGAAGAGCGTTCCTTCCTCCGCCGCCTCCACCTTGCCCGGCGCGTCGCGGATCGCCCCGGTGAAAGAGCCGCGGGCGTGCCCGAACAGCTCGGAGACCAGCAGCTGGTCCGACAGGGTCGGCGCGCTGACGGTGATGAAGGGCTTCTCCGCGCGGGAGGAGAGGCGGTGGAGCGCACGGGCGAGAACGCTCTTGCCGGTGCCGTTCTCGCCCCGGAGGAGCACCGCCGCGTCCGAGGGGGCCGCGCGCCGGAGCAGCGACAGCGTCGCCTGCATCGCCGCGGACCGGGTCTCGAGCAGCGCGTCCGGATCCACCCCCGCCAGCCGGTCCTCCAGCGACGCCACGCGCGCACGGAGCCGGCGGCGCTCTCGCAGTCTCTCCACCACCGCACGGATCTGGGCCGGGGTGAAGGGCTTGGGGAGGTAGTCGCGGGCGCCGCGCCGGACCGCCTCCATCGCGGTGTCGATCGACGCGTACGCGGTGACGACCACCACGTCGAGGTCGGGGTCCTCGGCAAGCAGCGCGGGGAGGAGGTCCAGGCCGCTGCCGGTCCCCAGCCGGAGGTCGACGAAGGCCAGGTCTGCGGGCCCCGAGGCGAGGGCGGCGAGCGCGGCCTCGGCGGAACCCGCCTCGCGGACCTCGCACCCGTCCTCCTCCAGGCAGACCCGGAGCATCGTTCGGATGTTTCGCTCGTCGTCGACCACCAGCACCCGGTCGGGGGTGGAGTGGGACACGGCGTCCTGAGAAGGAGCATCCATGCCGGTCGCCAGCGAGGTAGCACCCTGCCGGGTGCCGCGCCATCCGCAACCCGGCGGCTTCACCTCGGCCATGCGCCAGGCCACGCGGGCCGAAGGGCCGTGGGGTGTGAGCTCTTGAGAGCGGGCGCAGGCACCGAGACCTGCGCTGTTGCCTGCAAGAAGGGCAGGCCCGACCGGGTCCGGGCCCGGAGCGTCGCCGTTCCCGGGCCAGTGGCCATCAGGCGCCCCCGTCCCGCGGAGGCGTTGGAGACGCCGACGACGTCCGGGCGGTCCGACGACCACACGACGTCGTCGGCGAGCGGCTGCGTTCCACCGCCCGACAGCGTCGCGGTCGCGGTGGCGGTCGCGAAGGCGCCCACGGCCAGGCTTCCCGGCGCGGTCACCGACAGCTTCGTGAGCGCCTCGCCGCTGATCTGCAGCGGCGCGCCGGCCGTCAGCGCCGCGAAGCGGGCGGTGAGCGTCGGCGTTCCGGCCCGGAGCGCACGGACCGAGCCGGGGCGGACCACGCTCGACACCGTGGCGAGCGTGGGATCCGAGCTGGTCCACTCCGCCTGCGCGGTCACGTCGACGGTCGTTCCGTCCGGAGTTCGCGCCAGCGCCCGCACCCGGGGCCGCGTCCCCACCGCGACCGGCTGGGCGGGAACCTCCAGGAGGAGGGAGGAGGGCGGCGCTGCGGTCACGGTCACCCAGACGTTGCGCGCGGTGCCTCCGCGGGGATGGGCGTAGACCTGCACCGTGCCCGCGTCGACGCCACGGGCGGCGCCGCGGTCGGGACCGGTGCCGCGGATCCGGAGCAGCGAGGCATCCTGCGGAGCCCAGGTGACCCAGCGGGTGAGGTCCTGCACCGTGCCATCGGAGAACGTGCCGCTCGCTCCGAAGGTGGACGGAGCCCAGGTGACGATGCTCGTCGGAGCTTGCAACTCGACCTCCTGGAGGGTGGCCTCGGTCACCAGCACCGGGACGTCGTTCTGGACCTGGTCAACCCGGGCGACGAGGAGAGCGCTTCCCGGCGCCTGGGCGAGGAGGATGCCGCGCTGGTCCGGGGCGTTGGTGACCATGGCGACGGCGGTCTGGTTCGAGCGCCAGACCGCGTCGGTGGTGACGTCCGTCGCGTCGCCGGAGGCGGTGAGGAGTGTCACCGAGATGGGGAGCGCGGTGCCCGCCGCCAGCGTCGCCGCCGGCGGCCAGATCTCCAGCACCGGGGCCTCGGCCTCCACCTCGAGCTGCGCCTGCGCGGTGGCGGATCCGAACCTGGCGCGCAGCGTGGTCACTCCGGCATCCGTGCCCAGCACCAGGCCGGCGCTGGGCCCCTCGCCCGGGGTGAGGATGCCCCCCGGGCTCGCGCTCCAGCTCGTCGCGGAGGTCACCTCGACCACCGTGCCGTCGGGCCAGTGGCCCACCGCCGCGACGCGGGTCCGTGCCCCGCGGGCGACGGTGCCGGAAGGGGGGACGATCTCCAGGGTCGGGGTTCCTGCCGGAGCGTGGACCCAGGCGCGGGCCACGGAGCCGGGAAGGACCCCGAGCACGGCCAGCCGGCTGCCCGGCTCGCGGGTCCGCACCGTTCCGCCACGGTCCCCGGTGTCCACGTCGATCCCTGCGTCGACGCCCTGCGGCCTCCAGCCGGCGACCTGGGTCAGGTCCTGGACGATGCCGCCGGAGAGGATCCGCTCGAACGCCAGCGAGCCCTCGGCTCCGACTGGAACCACGAGGTCCGGCGGCCACACATGCCAGCCGACGATCGCATCGACCGTCGCCTCGATCGAGGCACGCGCCTCGAGGCCTCCCTGCGAGGCGTTCACCGTCCCCACCCCCGGCTGCTGGACGGCCGTCACCTCGCCGATGGAAGAGACGTCCACCGTCCGGTCGACGCTGCTCCAGGCCGGCGTGGCCGGCACCACCGTCAGGTCCTGGTGGGTGAGCCAGGCCGAGAGGCGGGCGGTGCCGTTCATCTGGATGGCGTCGGGGAGGGCAGGGGAGATCTCCAGCTGCACCGGCGCGACCGGCGCGACGACGAGCTCCGCCGCCGCCGTCTGGTTGGAGGCCACGGCGCGCACGGTGGTGGTTCCCGCGCTCAGCAGGGTCACGGTCCCGGGCGAGCTGAAGTACCCGATGGTCTGGTCGTCCACACTCCACTGCACCGAGCGAGTCATCGGCTGCGCCGAGCCGTCGGAGAACGCGCCCGTCGCCTGGAGCGCGAGGTCCGTCCCCTGGACCCCGCGAGGCTCGAGCGGAGAGATGGTGAGCCCGATCAGCGTGGCGTTGCTGACGGTCACCGAGGTCGCACCGGTGACCTCGAGGTAGCTGGCCGTGAGCGTCGCCTGGCCCGGTGCCTGCGCGCTGAGCCGTCCCCAGCTTCCGGAGGTCGTCGACACCGCGAGCACCGAGGGCGCGCTGCTCGTCCACTTCACCAGCGAGGTGAGATCGGCGTGCGAGCCGTCGCTGAAGAAGCCGATGGCAGTGGCGTTGCCTGCCGTGCCCGCGGCGTACTGGACCCGGTCCGGCACCGCGACCACCCGCTGGAGCTCGGCGTTGCTCACCACGATGCTGGTGGTGGCCGAGAGCTGCTGGCCGGCGAAGCTCATCGTCCCCACCAGCAGGCCCTGGCCGGGCCGGAGCCCTTGGACCAGGCCGCGGGTCCCCTCGAGGTTGCCCACCGAGATGACGTTCTCGCTGCCCGGGTCCACGCTCCAGGCGACCAGATCCGTCACCAGCCCGCCGTCGGGTACCGGAGGCCCGCCCTGGGCGGTGAGGGTGGCGACGGCCTGGGTGGAGCTGCCGGCCGGGATGAGGGAGGGGTCCGCGCCGAGCGCGAGCGTGGCGGTGACCCGCTCTCCGAGCTGACAGGTTCCCTGCTTCGCGCCAGAGGGAACGGCGCAGTATTGCCGCACGGGGCAGTTCTCGTTGGTGTTGCAGGTCGCGCCGGTGAGGTCGAGGTTGCAGCCCGCGAGCAGGACCAGCGCGAGCGCTCCAGCGGCAGCGGAGGCCGGTCGCATCAGAGCAGCGTAGCGACGAGGCTGCGCGTCGCAGCGAGAGGATCGGCCGCAGCGGTCAGCACACCCCGATCGGAGCACTTACCGCGCCTCCGGCGGCCCGCCGAGGTGCGGCTCGAGGAAGAAGAGGGCGATGGCCGCGGCACCGGCGATGCCGGCCGCGGCGTAGAAGCCGTTCGCGGCGTTGCTGCGTGCAACCGCGGTGTCGTACACCTGCTGGACCTGCTCCTGGCTCCGCGGGCTTCCGTCCTTGAGCGTGTCCTGCGCCTGGTGCGCGCTCACCCCGAACGCGATTCCCGCGCCGAGGCTGGCGGCGGCGAGCCCCGTGGCGACCCAGGTCCAGCGGCGCGGCGGGCTCTTCGGAACGGGCGCCACGGCATCGCGCACGGCCGCGTCGGGTGCGCGCTCGGGCCCCGCGGCCACCGGAACCAGGGGAACCAGCGACAGCTCGAGCTGGATGCGGGCGCCCGGCGCGAGCTCCACCTCCCGCTCCAGCGGCTGGTAGCCCTCCTGCGCGGCGCGGACCCGGTGGACCCCGGGGCTGAGCCGGACGGCGACCGGAGAGAGGCCCGCCGACTCGCCGTCCACCGACACCGTGGAGGGTGGCTCCACCGAGATGCGCAGCGACGCCTCGAGAGGAAGTCGGGCGCGGAGCTCCTCGATGCGTGCGCTCACCGCAGCCCGATCCGGTGCGTCCGGCGCGGCGGCGAGGTACGCGCTGTACGAGTCGACGGCATCGACGAGTTGCCCCAGCCGTTCCTGGCAACGGGCGATGTTGAACAGCGCCGGGGGGGCCGGGGCACGGG
>DASROG010000390.1:0-4962 GCA_035646995.1 Myxococcaceae bacterium | reverse complement strand
CGATGGCTCATCCGGGCATGGTCCGGGGCCCCGGACGCAGGCCGGTTGCGGCGCCGTCCCTCCAGAGCCGAACGCCCCGGGCCTCTCGCTGGAGACCCGGGGCGTGAGGAACTGCAAGACGGCGCTACTTGGTCGTGCCGCTCTGATCGGACGAGCTGCCGCTGCTGCCGGTCGTGCCCGGGGTGCTCTTCTTGGACTTGGTCCCAGCGTCGCCCCCGCCGCCGTAGCCCGTGCCGCTCTGGTCGGACGAGCCCGCTCCGCCCATCGATGAGCCGGTCCCGCCCGTCGTCGAGCTGGACGTCCCCGAGCCGCTGGTCGTGGAGCTGCCGGTCCCGGGAGTGCCGGTCGTGCCGCCGCTGGTCGAGCCACCGGTCTGCGCGAACGCAGCGCCCGCCGCCAGCATCGAGATCACTGCCAACCGCTTCCACCAATTGTGCATTCGCAATTGCTCCCGTTGACGGAGGACGTGCATGCCCTCCTGAGCGGCGGAAGCTGGTGCATGTCCAGCGGATCTGAAACTGCCAGAATCGGGACTCGGTCGGACGATGGACGGTTGCCCGTGCCTCTCGGCGAGTCGATTGCCGTGCGGGCCTACGCCTGCTCCTGCGGCTGCTCGGAGTCGTCGTGGCGGGTCATGCCCCAGTCCTTCAGTCGCTTGAACAACGTCGAGCGAGCGACGCCGAGCTCCCTCGCCACCCGTTCCCGATTGTTGTTGAACTGTCTGAGCGCGGATTCGACGATCTGTCGCTCCGCCAGCTCCAGCAGCTCCTCGAGCTTCCGGCCGGGGACGTACTGTCCGGCAACGGCGCTCCCCTCCCGCGTGCGGGGGGATGGGTCGGGGTCGAAGGTGAGGTCCGCCTCGTCGATGGCGGACCCGCGGCGCAAGAGCAGCGCCCGATGGACGACATTTCGCAGCTCGCGCACGTTTCCCGGCCAGGGGTGAGACTCCAGTCGCGCCAGCGCCGCGTCCGTGAAGCGCACCTTCTGTCCGCGGGGTGAGAACTGCGAGAGCAGATGTTCCGCCAGCGCGGGGATGTCTCCGCGGCGGGTGCGGAGCGGCGGGAGCGTCAGCGGGACCACGTAGAGCCGGTAATAGAGGTCGTCCCGGAACTGCCCGGCGCGGCTCGCCGCGAGCAGGTCGCGGTTGGTCGCGGCCACCACCCGGACGTCCACGTGGGTCGGCCGGCTCGACCCCACCCGCTTGATCTCCCCCGACTCCAGCGCGCGGAGCAGCTTCGCCTGGAGATCGAGGGGAAGCTCGCCGATCTCGTCGAGGAACAACGTCCCTCCGTCGGCCTCCTCGAACGCTCCCTTGTGCGTGCCGACCGCGCCGGTGAAGGCGCCCTTCTCGTGGCCGAACAGCTCGCTCTCGATGAGCTCCTTGCTGATCGCCGCGCAGTTCACCGGCACGAAGGGGCGCTCGGCGCGCGGGCTCCGGGCGTGGATCGCGCGCGCGACCAGCTCCTTGCCGGTGCCGGATTCGCCGAGGATGGTGACCGCGGCGGCCGACGGTGCGACTCGCTCGATGAGGTCGATCAGCAGCTTCATCGCCGGATCCGCACCCACCAGACCCTGCCACGCGGCCGGCGCGTCCCTGCGTGCCGGGGTGGCGGGCTCGACGAGAACGTCCGTCTCCCCGACGTGGAGCTGGGTGTGCAGCGGTACCTCGGCCTCGAAAAGGCGAACTGCGCCCAGCCAGGTTCCGTTGGTGCTCGCGTGGTCGAGGATCAGGAAGCGGTTGCCGCGGCGAGTGATGCGCAGGTGCTTGCCGGAGATGAAGCGGTCGTCGAGCACGAGATCATTGCCGAGGTCCTTGCCGATCGTCGCCCCGTCGCCGACCAGCCGGTGCACGGACTCGGTCCCGGCGTGCTGGAGCCGGATCTGCGCCGCCTGCCAGCGCTCGGAGCCCGCCTCGGCGCCGGGATGGGCCGCCGTGCCCCGGACCTCGGTCGCCGTTGCCTCGTCGGTGCTCGTTGCGTGCGCACGGAAGATGGCCCGCCACTGCCCCAGCGCGATCTCCGCGCCGTCGGTGAGCGATGCCCGCGGTGCGCGCGTGCCTCCGACCACCGTCCCCTTGCCCGAGAGGTCCTCCACGCTGGCCACGTCGCCGGAGAGGACGACCGCGGCCTGCTGTCTGCTCACCTCGGGGTCGGGAATGACGACGTCACATCGGTCCCCCCGCCCGAGGACGGTCCTCGGACGGTCGAGCGTGAAGCGGAGCACCTCCTCGCCACGCCGCAAAAACACCAGTTCCGGCATCCGACGGCCCCCCCGTACGTGGGGCGGACGCTACCAGCGGGGTGAGCCGGAGTCCAACGAAGCCGAACGACCGGTGAAGACGCAACTTTTCATCGGCCGGGCCGGAAGCTCGGCTTTCCGAGATACCCGGTGAGCTTCGCGTTCCGGTACGCCGAGTCCTGAGGGTCCACCGGAAGCTGGGTGAAGCCCGCGGCGATCATTCCCATCCGCCGGAGGAATTCGGCGCTGGGGCGGATCCGAAGGCTCAGGTCCGGCTCGGAGTAGGGCAGCGCCCGGGCCAGCCTCACCGTGCCCGTCGCCTGGATGTCCAGCTCGGGGCCCTCGATGCGCAGCGCCTTCACCGTCCCGGTGCCGCGCTCGATGGGGAGCTCGGCATCGAGCTTGCCGAAGTTCACCGGCGGCAGATCCACCGGCGTCATCTGACCCATCAGGGGGATGGTGATCGTCCCCCCCTTCACCTCGAGGCCGCTTCCGCGGAGCCGCAGACGTCCGGAGGCCTGCGACAGGTCCGGCTGACCTCCCTGGGGGCCTGAGGTGGGAACGTCGAGCGACAGCTCCCCGTCGAGACTGCCCACCGCGTCCACCCCGGTCAGGGCCGCGAGCCCGGCCCTGGCCAGGTTGAGGTGGTCGAAGTGCAGGCGAAGCTTCGGCGCGCTCCCGGTACCGATCGCGCCGCCGGCGTCCCCCCCGAAGAGCGAGGCGGAGAAACCCACCCCCCAGGGAATCAGCGAGGGCCGGAGCGTGAGCCGGTCCAGCCGTACGGTCTGTGCCGGGGCGCCGAGCCCGTCGGGCCGCTCGCCCACCCGCACCCCGCGGGCGCTCACTCCGAGGAATGCCGGGCCCATCGAATCGACACGCACCCAGAGGCCCGCGGCGTCCGCCTCCGAGGCGATGCGGGCCCGGACCGCGTCGTAGGGGAAGGTGAGGGCGAGGAAGAGCGCGAAGAGGAACACTCCCAGACCCACCCACGCGGCGGTGCGCTGCCACCCGACCAGCGGGGGCAGCCTGAGTGCGCGAACGCGCTCGCGCAGCTCGGCCAGGTCCATCAGGGCGCCGCCTTGAGCCGGTACGAGGTCACGGTGGTCCAGGCGGTCAGGACCCCGTCCTTGGGCCTGGGCTCAATGCGCAGGAAGGTGACGCGCACCACGCCCGGACCCTGCTCCAGCGAGCCGAGGAAGTCCACCAGCCTGGGCAACGAGACGTCGGTGAGGGTGAGCTCCACGCTGCTCTCGATGATGCGGCCGTCTCCCACCGGCACGTCGCCCTTGGGGTTGAGCGAAGGAATGTCCAGCCCGACGTTTCGCCCCTTCTCGTCCACGTAGGTGGGGAGGCTCACCCCGCTCGAGGTGAGTGCGGCCTCGGCCTGCTTCCGTGCCCGCTCGGCCTCGGCGTACCCGGCGGCGAGCTGCTCGGCCTCGGCGAGACGCTGGAGCTTGCTCTCCGTCCGGCGCCGGGTGGCATCGGCCGAGCTGGAGAGGAGGAAGAGCACCAGAAAGGTGACCACCACCACCGTGGCGGCGCCCGCGCCGGTGACCATGAACCGCTCGCGCTGGCTGAGGCCGAGGAACCAGGTTTGAAGATCAGCCCAGAGCAGGCGCAGCCGCTCGATCATGACCCGGACCCCGCGCTGGCGACCGCGTCACCGCAGTCCACCTGGACGTCGAGCGTGAACTGCACCCGCGACGAGTCGCGTGCCCGCTCCACCTTGCCCTCCTTGACCTCGCGGAAGCAGCGATACGTCTTCAGCGCCGCGGCGAGCTTGTCGATGCTGCGGGTGGAGTCGGTCTCTCCCCGGAGCTGGATGCGGTCCAGGTCGAACACCATCTGCCCGAAGCTCACCGTCACCTCCGGTGGCACCCGCGAGGCCACCTCCGCGAGCAGCCGCGTCGTGGAGACACTGGGCACTGCCGCCGCCGGGCTCTGCTGCCCCCGGAGCAGGTTCATCGCCCGGTCGTAGTTCTTCTCGCAGCTCCCGAGCACCCGCTGGGTCAGGGCGCAGAGCCGGGCATCCACCGCGGCCTCGCGCCGCCCGAGGAGGATGGCCCGGGTGACGTTGAACACACCGAGCAGCAGCGCGAGCACGCCGGCGAACGCCGCCACCCGGATGAGCCGCTCACGCAGGTAGTCCACGTGGCCGCGGAAGGCGAACTCCCCCTGGCGAAGATTGAACCGCGGGGCGCGCCCGCTGGACATCGCGCCCCGGAGCGCCAGCGCGTAGGCCCCGGCGGCGCGGGGCTGGATCTCGGGCGGAACCACCGGCGTCGCGGCCGCGGGGAGGAGCAGGGAGTCTGCGGGCAGGCCGAGCTCCGTCCCCAGCTGCTCCACGAGCCCGGGGAGCCGGGGCGTGCCGCCGGCGAGCAGGAGCCGGGCCACCGGGAGGTGCTCCCGGCCAGAGGCGGCCTTGAGGGTGGCACGGGCCTCGCGGACGAGCGGGGCGAGGGCACGCAGCAGCGCCGCCCGGGCGCGCTCGTGCTCCGGTCCGCCGCCCGGGGCGAGCGACCCGTCCCGCTCCTTCCAGGCCTCGGCCTCGGCGAGCGGGACCTGGAACTCGGCCGCCAGGGCGCGTGAGAGGTCCCGCCCCCCGCCGGGGAAGGTCCGGGCAAAGAGCAGCCCCTCGGCCGGACGCCCCACCGCGATGCTGGTGCGCCGGTGGCCGAGGTCGAGCACCGCCAGCGCCGCGCCGGGCGCCACGCCGAACCGCTC
>DASROG010000389.1:0-4636 GCA_035646995.1 Myxococcaceae bacterium | reverse complement strand
AAACCGACCCGGTCGGGCACCCGGCAGGGCGCCCCCCCCAACGGCCGCTTCCGCACCTGGTGCACCGCTCCGGGTGCAGGAACAATCACCCAGGCGGGACGCTCGGCCACGCCGGTGGGCTCCGGGAAACCGACCCGGTCGGGCACCCGGCAGGGCGTGCCCCCCAACGACGACTTCCGCACCGGTGCACCGCTCCACGTGCAGAAACGGTCACCCAGGCGGGACGCTCCGCCACGCCGGTGGGCTCGCGGGAAACCGACCGTTGGGGCCCTGCAGCGCGCGCCGCCGCGCTGACCGCTCCTGCCTCCACGTGCAGAACCGGTCCCTTGCGGGGCACTCGGCCGGAGAGGACGCGCCGACTCGGCGTCGGGGCATCGACCGCCCGAGAGGCCGTCTCGTCCACGGGCCGAGGTCGTCCCCCGCTCCGGGCCGCGACGCTCGGACGACTCAGCGGGTTCCGGTCCGCCTTCGCAGGGGCGTGAGCGATGGGGCGCCACGGAACCGGGCGACCTCGATGTCGTACTTCCGGATCTTGTAGCCGATGATCCGCTCGGTGGTACCGAGCAGCCGCGCCGCCTTGGCCCGGTTGCCGCGGGCGCTCTTCAGCGCGTCGACGATCAGGTCCTTCTCGTACTGCTCGATGGCGTCGGAGAGCGACGACTGCACGCCGGTCCCCGAGGCCTCGGCGGTCTGCAGCGTGGGCGGCAGGTCGTGCCCGTGGATCACCTGCCCGTCGCAGGTGAGCACCGCTCGCTCGAGGGTGTTCTCCAGCTCGCGGACGTTCCCCGGCCAGTGATAGCTCATCAGCATGTCGATCGCCGGAGTGGCGATCCGCTTGATGCGCTTGTTGTGCCGGCGCGCGTACTTGATGAGGAAGTGGTCCGCCAGGAGCATCACGTCCGGCTTCCGGTCGCGCAGCGGGGGAACGAAGATCGAGAAGACGTTGAGCCGGTAGTAGAGGTCCTCGCGGAACAGCTTCTCCGCCATGGCCGCCTCGAGGTCCCGGTTGGTGGCGGCGATGAGCCGGAAGTCGGCCTTGAGGGTCTCGGTCCCGCCCAGCCGCTCGAACTCCCCCTCCTGGAGGACGCGCAGCAGCTTCACCTGGGTGGAGAGGTTCAGCTCGCCCACCTCGTCGAGGAACAGCGAGCCCCCGTGGGCCATCTCGAAGCGTCCCCGCTTCCGGGCCTGCGCGCCGGTGAAGGCGCCCTTCTCGTAGCCGAACAGCTCCGACTCGATGAGGGTGTCGGGAAGGGCAGCGCAGCTCACCTTGACGAAGGGCTTCGCGGCCCGCGGGGAGTTGTAGTGGATGGCGTGGGCGATGAGCTCCTTGCCGGTGCCGGATTCGCCCCGGATGAGCACGGTGGTGGTGGTCTGGGCCACCTGGGCGATCTGCTCGTACACCTGCTTCATCGGACCGCTGGTGCCGACGATGTTCGACAGGTCGTAGCGTTCCTCCAGCTCGGAGCGGAGGTTCTTGTTCTCGGTCAGGAGCCGGCTGCGCTCGTCCTCGATCGCCCGCTGCGCGCGGAGAGCCTGGGCCATCATCGCCGCGACGACGCCGAGGAACTGCATCTCGGACTGGAAGTCCCGGCCCGGCTGGAAGGGCACGTCCACCACCAGGACCCCGGCCGGCTGGCGGTCGAACGCGATGGGGACACAGAGAACGCTCACCTCGGGCGAGCCGGTCCGTCGCCGCTGGAAGGCGCGGTTGAGGAGCAGCGGCTCCCGGGCGCTCGCGGGCACCACCACCGGACGTCCGGACTGGAGGACCCGTCCGATGATTCCCTCTCCCGGACGGTAGCGTGCCCCGAGGCCTTCGTCGGAGATGCCCACCGCGGCGTCCACCTGGAGGACGCCGGAGTCCTCGTGGAAGAGGAACACCGCGCCGCGGACGATGCCCAGGCCCTCCTCCAGCAGCTCGAGGCCCCGTTCGAGGAGGGAGCGGACCTCACCCGCGCGGGCCATGGCCCGACCGATGTCGGCGAGCACGGCGAGCGCGCGCTGATCGTCCCGCGCGAGGTTGGCACGTCTGGGCACGACGGGTCAGCGTGCCAGGGGCGCCCGGCCTGCCGCAACCGCTTCAGGTCCAGCGGAAGAGGCGCAGTGCGAGGGCGAAGCTCCCCACACCCCAGAGCAGCAGCACCAGGGCCGGTCCGACCAGGGCGGCGACCCCCGCGCCATCGATGGAGATGGCCCGGAGGCCGTCGATGAGGGCGGTGAGCGGGAGCGCCCGGAGGACCGGCTGGGCCCAGCCCGGGAAGTGGCTGGCGGAGAAGAAGACTCCGGAGACCACGGTCATCGAGAGGGTGACCAGGTTCATCAGGCCGCTCGCGGTCTCCGAGCTCTGCGCGCGGCTGGCCACCAGCGCCGAGAGGCCACCGAAGCTGAGCGCTCCCAGCAGCCCCCAGAGGAGGAAGGTCAGGGGGTTGCCGGCGACCCGGACGTCGAAGATCAGCCGTGCGAACCCGAGGAAGAACAGCACCTCCAGCAGGGCGAGGAGGAGCCGCCCGGCAGCGAAGGCGAGCAGGAAATCCAGCTTCCGCATCGGGGTGGCTGCCAGGCGACGGAGGAGCTTCCCAATCCGCATCTGGACGATGGCCCACCCCACCCCCCAGATGCTCGAGGACATCAGCCCGAAGCCGAGGAGGCCGGGGACCAGGAAGTCGATGTACCGGCTCCCGGGGAGGGTCACCCGTTCCTCCTCGAGCGGCCGGGGATCGGTCCTCCCCGCGGCGCGCTGGAGCGCGTCCACCACCAGGAGCTTCGCGGAGCGGGCCTCCGGCTGGGTGGGGTCGAGCAGGAGCCGCGGCGTCGCGGCCGGGACCACCGCCAGGGCGACCTTCCCGCTGAGGAGCGCCCGGTGCGCCTCGTCCAGCGTCATCTCGGTCGTGCTCAGCCCCTCGCTTGCCCGGAGCGCCCCCAGCACCGCCGGACGCTCCGGCCCCTCGGCGACGGCCACGGAGAGCCGCGCGCCCGCCTGGTTCTGGAAGGCGAGCCCCAAGACGATGGACATCAGCAGCGGAAATCCAAACACCCAGAAGGTGGCCGAGGGTTCGCGGACGAAGGACCGCAGCCGCATGAGGAGCAGCTGCCAGAAGGGCTTGAGCCAGCCGGAGGCGCCCTTCATCCCTGCTCCGCCTCGACCAGGGTGCGGCCGGTGAGCGCGAGGAACACGTCGTCGAGCGTGGCGGCGCGGGTGGAGAGCCGGACCAGCTCGCTCCGGTGCTCGTCGGCGATGCGCAGGAGCGCGGGCACCGCCTCGTGCAGCGCCTGGACCGAGAGCGACACCGTCTCACCCCGTTGCCGGCGTCCGCTGAACCCGGGCACCCGCTCCAGGGCCTCGGACGGAATCGCCGGGCGGGCGACGAACTCGACGAGCTGCTCGCCGCCGAGCGAATGCACCAGCGCGTCGGGGGTCCCGCGGGCCACGATCCTCCCGTGGTCCACGATGACGATGTCGTCGCAGAGAACGGCCGCCTCCTCCATGTAGTGCGTGGTCAGCACGACCGTGCGGCCGCGGCCCTTCAGACGCTCGATGATGGTCCACAGCCCGCGGCGGCTCACCGGGTCCAGTCCGGTGGTCGGCTCGTCGAGGAAGAGAAGCTCCGGGTCACCCACCAGCCCGACCGCGAGCGCGAGCCGTTGCTTCTGTCCCCCGGAGAGCGTTCCCACCCGCGCGTCCCGCTTCTCCTCCAGCGCCACCTGGGAGAGGGCCTGCTCCACACCCTGCCCGCGGGGGTAGAAGCTCCGGAACAGGGTGAGCGTCTCCTCCACGGTCAGCTTCTCGTGGAAGCGCGTCTCTTGAAGCGTCGCCCCGATGCGCGCCCGGATCCCTTCCGGATCCTCGGCCCAGGTGCGGCCGAGGACGCGCACGCTGCCCGAGGTGGCCGGCTGGAGTCCCTCGAGGATCTCCACGGTGGTGGTCTTCTCCGCCCCGTTCGGCCCGAGCAGGCCGAGGCAGGTTCCGGTGGAGACGGTGAGGTCGATGCCGTCCACGGCGACCAGGTCGCCGAAGCGCTTCACGAGCCGCTCCACCTCGATCGCCAGGGCCGCCATGAGAACGGCGCCTGTTACTCAACGCGCGGCGGGCGAGGCAAGCGGGGGAGCGGACTCCGCTCCCTGGAGGGGAGCGTGGCCGGGGTCGCAACCTCCGGTGCCCGGGCCGCGAGGAGCGCGCACCGTGTTCAGCGGTTCTGCTGCAGCGACACCCAAGCCCGAGCCAGTGGTGCGGCGGCGCGACCCGAGCGACGCGCGCACGCGCACACGCCAGGAGCGGCCAGAACCCGACCCGGCGGACGCCCGGTGCAGAAGCTGCGCAGAGACCTTTCCCCACGCACGCGGTGCGTCCGCTCGGCCGAGCAATGCGTCGACCTTCCGGCACCTTGCAAGGGCCTCGCCGTTGCACGCGGTTTGCTTCATGGGGGCGGACCTCGGGCGGCTCCTGGAGGCGGAGCAGAGCTTCGCCGCGCGCGTCGACGCTGCGCGGCACGAGGCCCGTGCGCTCCTCGAGTCCGCCCGGCAGGAGGCGGAGGCGCTCCGGACCGACTCGGCCGCGGCGCTGGCCCAGGGGAAGCAGGCCCTCGCCGAGGAGGAGAACCGGGCCCTGGCCTCGGAGCTGGCCCGGCTCGACGCGGAG
>DASROG010000388.1:0-11030 GCA_035646995.1 Myxococcaceae bacterium | reverse complement strand
GCGGTGGTGGGGGTGGTGGCAACGCCGCGATGACCGCCAGCATCGACGGGCAGGCGTTCTCGTCGTCTCAGTTTGCGAGTGCAAACGCAGCGACTTCGAGCACGGTGTCCGTCTACACCATCATCGGAGCCCGTCTGCTGTCCGGGACCAACACCCAGACCATCGCTCTCTCGCTCTACAACATCGCTGGCCCGGGGACGTACCCGCTTGGCGTGAACTCGACGAACTTCGGCGGCATCGGCACGGTGGCCGAGGGCGCAAACTCGTGGACCACGCCCCTGAACGGAACCGCGGGGACCGTGATCATCACCAGCGTTGGCTCGGGCCGCATCGCCGGGACGTTCTCATTCACGGCCTCGGACATCATCAACCCGAGCTCGACCAGGAGCGTGACCAACGGGGCCTTCGACATGGCGGTCACCGGAACGCCCGGGACCGTGCAGCCGTACCAGGGCAGCTCGATGAGGGCCACGCTCGGTAGCACAGCGTGGATCGGCGCGACGATCGTCACCGTCGCCAAGTCCGGGGGCGTCTACAGCTTCGGCGGGTCCTCGCAGACTGGTGGCGGGGGCTCCGGCACCTCCAACATCTTCTTCGCCCTCGCGCTGGTGAATGGGCCGGGCACCTTCCCGATCGGGGGCAGCAGCGTCAACCAGGTTCAGGTGCAGCTTGGCGGCACCGCCTACAGCTCGAGCATCGCCGGCTCCTCGGGAGCGGTGGTGGTGACTTCCGTGGATGCCAACCGGCTGAAGGGGACCTTCAGCGGCACCCTCGGCAACGGTGCCGGCGGCTCACTCGCCGTCAGCAACGGCACCTTCGACATCGGCCTCGGCCAGTAGGTCAGGCAGCGGTCTTCTCGCAGGCGGCGGCGCAGGCCTTACACGACTCCATGCAGCGGCGGCAGATGTCGTGGTGGCCTGCGTGAGGCTTGCAGGCGGTCTCACAGTCGCGGCAGACCTGGCCGCAGACCCGGGCGATCTCCTTCAGCCTCGGGGAGCTCTGCGCCGACGCGGTGACCAGCGCGCGGCACATGGCGATCATCATCGTCACCGACCGTGCGCAGCCGGCGAGCGAGGTGTCGCCGGCCGCGAACTGCTGCAGGCAATGCGCCTGGCACTCCTCGCCCAGCTCGATGCAATCGCTCGCCAGCTGGACCAGTCCGGGCCCTTTCGTCGGCGCGGAACCGGCGTCGGGCGCTGCCCGGACCGCACCGGCAAGGCCGGCGGTGGCGAACAGGAACTCACGTCGCTGCATGATGGTTTCCCTCCGGTGTTGAGCGGACGTCCGGGCGGTGCCCGCCGTGGCCATCATCCCCGCGATGGCGAAGGCGGAGAAGTCTCCGGAGGGGATTTCGGCCCCGGAGGTAGCCCTCGCGGATCTCCGGGAAGCGCTCGAGGGTCTCGTAGGGGCGTACCCGCGCAGCGCGAGGAGAAGCACCCGGAACGCGGACGGGCCCCGCTGGTCATTCCCATGCGTCGGTCACATCGCCCCCCCGGGAAGCGGGACCCAGCCTCCGTTCCGGAGCGGCCAGCGATCAGCCGCGCCGCTCCCACCTCCGGAGCGCCGCGCCCAGGCTGTGCTCGAGCACCTGTGTCGCGCGCCGGATTCGCGGAGAGGGACGACCGTCTCCCCGGAACACCAGATAGAGCGGACGGGGCGGGAGCTCCGGCAGCGCGGCCACCTGGACCAGCTCCGGGGCGAGCTCCTCGCTCCCCACCGGCAGCACACCGAGGCCAACACCGGCATGCACGGCGGAGAGAAACACGGGAACGCTGTCGGTCCGGAGCGCCACCCGGGCTCCGGCTCGCGCGGCGGCGTGCAGCCAGCGCCCCGCCTCGGTCCGGGCATGGGTGCCGGTCAGCAGCACCACGCGGTGTCCGACGAGGGCATCGGGGCGGGACGGGCGGCCGTGATCCAGGAGGTATGCCTCGGAGGCGTAGAGTGCCTCGGCGGTGAGACCGAGCTCGCGGGGCGGCTCCCCGTGCGCCGCAGGCCGGCGAGCCGTCACCTCAAGGTCCACCCCCTGGCTCGATCTTCCCGTCACCAGCTCGAGAGAGACGTTCTCCAGCTTCCGTGCGAGGTCGGCGGCCGCCGTGGGGAGCCACTGGGCAGCGAAGGTCTCCTCGATGCGGAGTCGGACGGGGGGCCCGGGTGGTACGTGGGGGAGCGCCCGCTCGACCCGGGCCATCTCCTCGCCCATTCGCTCGCCGGTGCGGAACGCGCTTCGCCCGGCATCGGTCGGGAACAGTCGACCCGCCTCGCGAACGAAGAGCGCTGCGCCTGCGGAGCGCTCCACCCGCTTCAGCTCCGTCTCGAGCCTCCCGGGAGGGATCCCCAGCGCGCGGCCTGCGCCGGCGAGCGTGCCGTGCCGGGCGATGGCCAGCACCAGCCGGAGCTGCTCCCAGGGAAGGACCACGAATCCCGAGCCTCCCCCGGGATGCCAGCGCCCGCAAAGTCCCGCACCGCCGCCGGGACCGGAGGCCCGGGGCCGCGCCGCGGGAGCATCAGCCGTGGAACGGCATCGGGACGAAGCCCGGGAGCGTCGGCACCCGCTCCAGCCATCTCCGGATCGCCGGATAGCCCTCCAGCGAGAACCCGCCCTCGGGCGCCACGTGGGTGTACGCGTAGAGCGCGATGTCCGCCAGCGTCGGCTGCTCGCCCACGAGAAAGGGCGTGCTCGACAGCGCCTTCTCCATCAGCGCGAGCGCGGCATGGCCCCGGGCGGTGCGCTCGACGATCTCCTGCGCCTTCTCCTGAGCCTTGCCGGCGAACTTCACCCAGAAGCGCACGGTGGCGACGTACGGCTCGTGGCTGTACTGCTCGAAGAAGAGCCACTCGTACATCTTGGCCCGCAGGTACGGGTCGGTCGGGATCCACGAGGTGCCCTCCCCGAGGTGGAGGAGCATCGCGTTCGACTCGGCGAGCGTCCGGCCGTCGGGGAACACCAGCAACGGGACGCGCCCGTTGGGGTTGCGCTTCAGGAACTCGGGGGTGCGGCTCTCGCCCTTGAGAATGTCGACCTCGATCCAGCGGAACGGCAGACCGCGGGCGTGAAGCATCACCGCCGGCTTCCAGCAGTTTCCGGAGATCGAGTTGCCGTACAGGGTGTGCATGGCCGACTCTCGATCGGCGGGGCCCCGATCGACCAGCACAGTGGGCTCGCTCCGGACCCGAGCACAGCGGACCGGAGGTCAGGGGCGAGACGTTCCCGGCGGGACCGCCGCCGACTCACCCCTCCCGCAACGTCACCATCGGGTCGATCCGGGCGCCGCGCCGCGCGGGCAGGTAGCTGGCGAGCAAGGGCCGTTGCGACCAGGGCCAGGGCGGTTCCGCCGAAGACCAGCAGGTCGGTCGGGCTCACCGAGAAGCGGAGCGACCGCGCCAGCCGGCTCACGACCAGGGCCCCGACCAGTCCCAGCGCCAGGCCGAGCCCTGCCAGCGCGCAGCCCCGGCCGAATCGCCGCCAGTGCCAGGGCGATCGCCGCGTAGAGCGCGAGGAGGATCGTTCGCAACCGCTCCGGCGGCGCGAACGCCCGGCAGGCGCTCCAGACCGGACTCACACCGGCACGGCGAAGTCCCGCAGCGCCTGGTTGAGAGAGGTCTTCCGGTCGGTGCTCTCCGAGCGCTGGCCGATGACGAGCGCGCAGGGCACGTTGTACGTCCCGGCCGGGAACTGCTTTGGCACGCTCCCGGGGATGACCACGCTGCGGGCGGGAATCCGGCCCTTCCACTCACGCGGCTCGGGGCCGGTCACGTCGATGATGCGAGTGCTGGCGGTGAGCACGGTGTTGGCCGCAAGCACCGCCTCCTCCTCGACCACCACGCCCTCAACCACGATGGCACGGCTCCCGACGAAGGCGCCGTCCTCCACGATGACCGGACGCGCCGCAGGTGGCTCGAGCACCCCGCCCAGCCCCACGCCACCGGAGAGGTGCACGCCCTTGCCGACCTGGGCGCACGAGCCCACGGTCGCCCAGGTGTCCACCATGGTCCCCGCGCCCACGCGCGCGCCGATGTTGACGAAGCCGGGCATCACCACCGCCCCGGCCTCGACGTGCGCTCCGTAGCGCACGGTCCCCGGAGGCACCACCCGGACCCCCGCCTTCGCCAGGTTCTTCTTCAGGGGCAGCTTGTCGTGGAACTCGAAGGGACCCACCTCCCAGACCTTCATCTCCGCGATGGCGAAATAGAGGAGCACCGCCTCCTTCAACCACACGTTCACCGTCCAGCCGGCGGCGCCCTTCTCCGCGATGCGCAGCGTCCCGTCGTCGAGACCGGCGATCGCCGCCAGCACCGCCTCGCGGTGGTCGGCCTTCCCGAGCAGGGCCCGGTCGGCGTACGCTGCGGTGACGAGCGGTTCGAGCGGGTGAGTCACGGAGCCTCCTGCATCCCGGCCAGCCGCCGGATGCTGCGGGCGATGATGTCCGGGACCTCCTCCTGGAGGAAGTGTCCAGCGTCGGTTTCGGTCACCCGCGCGCGGGGGAGAGCCCGGACATGCCGCGGCAGCGCTCCTCCGAGGAGCGGGTCCCTCTTCCCCCAGACCAGCTCCACCGGTCCCGGGAACGCACGGAGCCAGGCCTCGACCTCCCGGAGGCCGGGAAGGCTGGGATGGTCCGGCCCGTCGGGGACCATCCGCGCCAGCCCGAGCGGCGCGGCACGATCCGCCACCCGGCGGAACGGCCAGCGGTAGCCGCGGGCCACCTCGCCCGAGATGCTGCGGCGATCGGCCTGCACCCAGCCGAGCGAGCGCAGCGGAAAGCCCATCGTCCGGAAGAGCACCCCAGAGAGCACCGGCGTCCGCGCCAGGCGGTGGAAGCCCTTTCCACGGAACCGCCCGGGGAGGATCACCCCGGTGTTGAGAAGGCACAGCGCCGAGATGCGAACGCTCGGGGCGCGGGCGGCAGCGAGGAGCCCGATGGGTCCGCCCCAGTCCTGCACCACGAGGATGGGGTCCTGCAGCCGCCGCGCCTCCATCCACGCGCTCAGCGCGGCGGCATGTCGCTCCAGCGTGTGCCACGCGACTGCACGTGGCTTCGAGCTCCGACCGCACCCGAGGAGATCCGGGGCGAGGAGCCGCAGCCGCTGTCCCTCCAGCGCGGCGATGACCTTCCTCCAGAGGAATCCCCAGGTGGGGTTCCCGTGCACGCAGACCACGTCACGCCCGCGCCCGGACTCCACCCAGGCCATGGCTCCGCCGGGAACGCCGTCGACCGCGGACGGGTGCGGGAACTGCGAGGAGAGCCACCGAGGTTCGTTCATCTGCTAAGGGGCGAACGATGATTTCGCTGGTCATCCCCGTCTACAACGAGAAGGCCTCGCTGGAGGAGCTGCTTCGCCGCGTCGTCGCAGTCGACGTTCCCAAGGAGCTGATCGTGGTCGATGACTGCTCCACCGATGGGAGCAGGGAGATCCTCACCCGCCTGGCCGAGCGCGGGCTCGAGGGCCTGGCCGGAGCCCATCCGGCGAACGAGAACCGCCTGGAGGTGCTCTTCCAGGAGACCAACCAGGGGAAGGGCGCCGCGCTCCGCCGGGGGTTCGCCGCCGCGACCGGCGAGGTGGTCGTGGTGCAGGACGCGGATCTGGAATACGACCCGCGTGAGATTCCGCGGCTGGTGGGGCCGATCCTCGACGGGCATGCCGACGTGGTCTACGGCAGCCGGTTCATCGGCGAGACCCGCCGGGTGCTGTACTACTGGCACGCGGTGGTGAACTGGGGGCTCACCACGCTCTCCAACATGACCTCGGGCTTGAACCTGACGGACATGGAGACCTGCTACAAGGCGTTCCGGCGAGAGCTGCTCCAGTCCATCCAGATCGAGGAGGACCGGTTCGGCTTCGAGCCGGAGATCACCGCCAAGGTGGCCCGCGCCGGCGCCCGGGTCTACGAGGTCCCCATCAGCTACCACGGCCGCACCTACGAGGAAGGGAAGAAGATCGGCTGGAAGGACGGGTTCCGTGCCCTCTATGCGATCGCCAAGTACTCGCTGAAGCGCTGATGGTTGGGCCGGTGAACGACGGGCACACTCGCGTGGCGGGGGGAGCAACGCGGGCCGGTCAGAAGCGGATGACCACCGACTCCGCCGAGCGGACATTCGGTCCGTGGTGCACCGCCTCGACGTTGTTCCCGTCTGGGTCGAGCACGAACGCGGCGTAGTACCCGGGGTGGTAGCGCCGGATCCCCGGTTCCCCGTTCGAGCGCCCGCCGTTCGCCAGACCCACCCGGTGGAACTCGTCCACCGCCTCGCGGTTCGGTGCCTGGAAGGCGACGTGCACCCGGCCTGTCCGCTGCCCCTCGGCGTGGCGGCTGTCCGCGGTGGAGACGAACAGCTCGTCCGCCCAGAAGTGGTCCTTGCCCTCGCCGCCCAGCCCGATGCCGAGCACCGACAGCACCGACCGGTAGAAGCGACGGCTGGCCTCGAGATCGGCCACCACCAGGTGGAGGTGGTCGATCAAGCGGCCCCGGTGCAGTTGCGTCTTCATCGCGTCCTCCTCCGGGAGGGGCGTCCGGCGTCCTCAGCGAGCAGCGGGCGCGGACGGCGGCGCCGGCCGCGCGGCGAGGCCCTTTGCCTCGGCGGTGCGGTCGACGACCGGTCCGAGCTGCAGCTCGGCCAGTCCCTCCAGGTTCTTCTTCGGTCCCACCACCACCACCGGCAGCTTCGACGGATCGAGGTACGCGCGCGACACCCGTGCCACCTCGTCGCGCTCCAGCGCCCCCAGCCGCCCCGGCAGGGTGGCATACCAGTCCAGCGGACGCCCGATGTTGGTCAGGGTGACGAAGGTGCTCGCCACCGCATCGTTCGTCTCCAGCGCCTGCGGAAGCGACTGGAGGATGCCTTCCTTGGCGTGCTGGAGCTCGTCCTCGGTGATGTCGCCGGTGGCGTAGCGCTTCATCTCCGCCTCGACGTCCTTGAGCGAGTCCACCGTGTGCTGGGCGACGACCGACCCCCGCACCTGGAACACGCCGGTGCGCTTGTTGAAGCCCACCGAGCTGAACATCCCGTAGGTCCAGCCGCGCACCTCGCGGAGCTGGTGATTGAGCCGGCTGGTGAAGAGCCCTCCCAGGGCAACGTTGGCAGTGCTCAGTGCCAGCGCGTCGGGACTCGTCGCAGGGATGGTGCGAGTGGAGAGCGCCAGCTGGCTCTGGGTGCTGTCCGCCATGTCGACGGTGATGACGGTGCGCGGGCCATCCTTGGGGAACGGCGGGAGCCGGGAGGGAGGGACCGCCTTCGGTCTCCAGGCGCCGAAGCGCTCGGCCAGGAGGGCGAGGATCTTCTCCGGCTCGAAGTCGCCCGACACCGAGAGCAGCGCGTTGTTGGGCCGGAAGTAGGTGTCGTGGAAGCGCACCAGGTCCTGGCGGCGGATGGACTTCACCGACTCCGTCGTGCCACCCGCAGGCTGACCCCAGGGGTGCTTCGAGCCGTAGAGGAGACGGGCCACCTCGTCGCTGGCCAACGCGCCCGGGTTCCCCCGCCGCTGCTGCAGGCCGGTGAGGGTGATGCCGCGCACCCGCTCCACGTCCGCGGGCCGGAAGGCGGGGTTCAGCGCCACGTCGGCCAGGAGGTCCAGCGCCGGCTCGAGCGTGTCCGACAGGCAGTTGAGATGGAGCCGGATGCCGTCCAGACCCGGGCTCACGCTGAGGTTGGCGGCCAGATTCTCCAGCTGCTCGGCCAGCTCCTGGTTGGTGCGGCTCTTCGTCCCCTCGTCGAGCACCGCGGCCACGAAGTCGGCCAGCCCGGCCCTGTCCGGCGGGTCGCCGTCCACGCCGGTCCGGATCGCCAGCTCCACCACCACCACCGGGACGGCGTGGTTCTCGCGAAGCAGGACGCCGAGGCGGTTCGGCAGGGAGCGCTGGCCGGGAACCGGGGCCCGGAACGGGGGCACGGCAGCGAGCGCGGGCGGCTGGTTGTTCCTCCACGCGTCCGGGGGCGGAGCCGGAACGGCGGACACCGGAGGCTGGGCGGGCTTGCTCGACGCACACCCCAGCGCCATCAGGACCAGGGCCAGGGCCGACAGCCGACGACCGCGGCTCACGGGCGAGCCCCCGGAGCGGGAGCCGACGCCGGCTCGATGTCCATGACCAGCAGCCGGTCCGGCGGAAGAAGTGTCCGCACCGCCTCGTGGACCTGCGCGGGGGTGACCGCCTTGTACCGGGCGACGTCCTTGGGGAGGAACCCCGGGTCGCCGGTGAAGAAGGCGTAGGCATTCAGCTGGTCGGCCTTGCCCGAGGCGCGCTCCACGGACCGGACCATCCCTCCCACCACCATCCTCTTGGCCCGCTCCACCTCGGAGGCGGTGGGGCCGTTCTTCCGCAGCTCGTCGAGCACGGACTCGACCTCGTTCCGCAGCTCGGCCACGGTGTGCCCGTCACGGACCGTGGCGACGATCTGGAAATAGCCGCCAAGCCCTAGGCTGGCGTTGGCTGCGTACACGCCGCTGGCGAGCTGCTTCTCCTCCACCAGCCTCCGGTACAGGCGCGAGGTCTTGCTGCCCCCGAGCACCACCGAGAGGATGTCGCCCGCCGCCTCCTCGGGCGCGAAGGGCTTCACCCCGTTCCACACCATCTGGAGCTGGGGAATCCGTGCCACCGGATCCGGCACCGTCTTCTCCACCACCCGGTCCAGCCTCGGCTGGGGCACGTCCGGGCGCTTCGGCTCGGGGCCGCCGGGGAGATCGCCGAAGTACCTGGTCACCAGCTCGCGGGCAACCTTGGGATCGAAGTCGCCCACGATGGCCAGGGTCGCGTTCCGGGGAGCGTAGAACTCGCGGAAGAATGCCTTGATGTCCTCGAGGCTCGCCGCCTGGATCTCCTCGACGCTCCCGATGACACAGTGATAGTAGGGGTGCGGCTTCGGGTAGAGCGTGTCGCAGAGCTCGAGGGCGGCGCGGCCATACGGCTGGTTCTCGTAGCGCTGGCGGCGCTCGTTGCTCACCACGTCGCGCTGGGTGGCCAGCTTCTTCTCGTCCAGGGTGGGGAGGAGGAAGCCCATCCGGTCCGACTCGATCCACAGCGCGGTCGGCAACTGACTTGCCGGAACCGTCTCGAAGTAGTTGGTCCGGTCGAAATTGGTGCTGCCGTTGGCCGCCCCACCGAGACCGGCCCCGATGGCCGCCAGCACCTTGTCCGGGTCGGGAACGTGCTGACTGCCGGAGAACATCATGTGCTCGAAGAGGTGGGCGAAGCCGCTCCGCCCCGGGCGCTGGTTGGCGGCGCCCACGTGGTACCAGACGTTCACCGTCACCTGGGGGGCCCGGTGGTCCTCGCTGAGGAACACCCGGAGCCCGTTGGGCAGGGTGAATTCCTGGTAAGGGATGCTCGGCTCGGTGGCGCCGAGGGCGCGTGAGGCGCCGAGGAGAAGGATCAGGCTGACGACGACGGCTCGGGGTCGCACGGGACAGGCTCCTAGCGCGGCCTCCCCGGCCAGCGGAAGAGGGGCAGCGGACGGACTCAGCGAGCAGGCAAGTGAAACAAGGCCGTTCCGCTGAACCGCCAGGAAATGCTACGTTCTTGCTCCGGAGGCGCCGGCAGGAGAGACGAAAGACGATTCGCTGTCCTCACCCCGGCAGTGCTCCGTCGCTCCCCTACTGAAGCCCTCGTCCCGGAAACAAGAAACTTCGATGCTGGACTGGCTGCACACTCTCTTCTCCCGCGATCTGGCCATCGACCTGGGGACCGCGAACACCCTCATCTACATCCGCGGCCAGGGCATCGTGTCCAACGAGCCGTCGGTGGTGGCGGTCCAGCAGGACGGGCGCGGCGCCAAGCGGGTCATGGCGGTGGGCAAGGAGGCGAAGGAGATGCTCGGGCGCACCCCCGGGAACATCGTCGCCATCCGGCCGATGAAGGACGGGGTCATCGCCGACTTCGAGATCACCGCGGCGATGCTCCGCTACTTCATCCAGACCGCTCATAACCGGAAGGTGGGGGTGAAGCCGCGGATCATCATCGGCATCCCCTCGGGCATCACCGAGGTGGAGCGGAGGGCAGTCCGCGAGGCGGCGGAGAACGCCGGCGCCCGCGAGGTCTATCTCATCGAGCAGCCGATGGCTGCGGCGATCGGCGCGGGGCTCCCGGTCACCGAGCCGAGCGGCAACATGATCGTGGACATCGGCGGCGGCACCTCCGACGTGGCGGTCATCTCGCTCTCGGGCATCGTCTTCGCCAAGAGCGTGCGCGTGGGAGGCGACAAGCTGGACGAGTCGATCATCCAGTACGTCAAGCGCAAGTACAACCTGCTCATCGGCGAGCGGACCGCGGAGCTGATCAAGATGGGGATCGGCACCGCGTACCCGACGGACGAGGTGATGACCATGGAGATCAAGGGGCGCGACCTGGTCGCCGGCGTGCCCCGCACGCTCACCGTCACCTCGGACGAGGTTCGCGAGGCGCTCAGCGAGCCGGTGAACGGCATCGTCGAGGCAGTGAAGATGACGCTGGAGCGGACCCCCCCGGAGCTCGCCGGTGACATCGCCGACCGCGGCATCGTCCTCGCCGGTGGGGGGGCGCTGCTGAAGAACCTCGACACCCTGCTTCGCGAGGAGACCGGGCTGCCGGTGTTCCTCGCAGAGGATCCGCTCTCGGCGGTGGTGGTGGGCGCAGGCAAGGCGCTCGAGTCGCTCGACATCCTCCGCCAGGTCTGTCACCCGGTCTAGCGAGGCCCCAGGCCCTTCCCATCGGGCCCGCTCGCGCCGGCGCCGCGACTTCCGTAGGGTGAGCGCGGCATGGACGGCTCCGGCACCCTCGTCGCCAGTCTCCTCACCGGGCTCGGCCTGGCGGGCGCCGCGGGCCTGAACGCGTACATCCCGCTGCTCGGAGTGGCGGTGCTGGGGCGGATGCACGTCCTCACACTCTCGTCGCCGTTCGACGTGCTGATGCACCCTTTGGCCATCGGGGCGCTGGTGGTGCTCCTCGCGCTCGAGCTGGTGGTGGACAAGGTCCCGGCGGCGGACCACGTGAACGACGCGGTGCAGACCTTCATCCGACCCGCCGCGGGCGCGGTGCTCTTCCTCGGAGGCAGCGGCGCGGCGGGCCA
>DASROG010000387.1:0-4679 GCA_035646995.1 Myxococcaceae bacterium | reverse complement strand
GCGGTGGCACGACCGGCAGCTGGCGGCGCTCGGAGTGTCCGGTGAGGCGGCGCCGTCCGTCCTTGCCTGAGCGCCGTTCCCCGCGGAGCGCCTCCGGCCTGCTGCATCCGTTCAGCGAGCGGTGACCGCAGGCCCGCCAGCTGCCGGTCGTGCCACCGCGAGAGCAGGAGGAGGGCCAAAATGGCTCCGAGGAGGCAGGTTGCCATGTCCTCCTGGGTGTCCCACGGGTCTCCCTGGGTCCCGAGGAACGCCTCGGCGCCCTGGTGCAGGAGCACTGCCGCGCCCCACTCGACGAGCTCGTACAGCGCGCTGATCGCCAGGCAGACGGAGACCACCAGGACCGCGAGCCAGCTGCCGGGCCGGAGCGGCGTCTTCCGGAGCAGCACCTCGCGAGTCACCAGCGCAGGCACGAACCCCTGGAAGAAATGGCCCACCCGGTCGTAGTCGTTGCGCGCGAGCCCCAGGACGCGCTGGGCCCAGAACCCCAGCGGCACCTCGGCGTAGGTGTAGTGACCGCCGAGGAAGAGCACGCAGGCATGCACCGCGATGAGGACGTAGACCAGGTCCGTGAAGCGGAACCGGCGGTAGGTAGCGAGGAGCACCGGCAGCGCCAGCAGGAAGGGTGCCACCTCCAGCCACCAGGTGAGCCGGTCCTTCGGACCGATGCCGGAGACCCCGAGGGCCAGCAGGTCGACCCCGAGCAGGAACAGCGGAAGCCGGTCCTCGCGCCGCACGCGACCGAGGAGTGTACCGCCCGGCTGCTCAGCGCCGCAGTTTCTTGCTCAAGGTGAGGACCTCCGGCCACCGCTTCCCGTGGTGATCCGCTCAGGGGAACGCCGAGCTCTGCTCGAGGGTGGTGCGGAACTCCACCGGAACCCGCTCACCCCGCGGGCCGGCGAAGGTCACTCGCGCGGTCTGGGAAAACGTCGCACCGTGGTCCACCAGGGTCCCCGGCTCCAGGAGCAGCTCGTCGCGGTAGTCGAGGGTGGCGTCCAGGACCTCGGCCTCGGCCGGATTGACTCCGTTCGCGGCGAGGAACGCCGCCGCCGAACGCAGCGCCTGGCGGGCCGCTGCTTGAGGGTTCACGTCGTAGACAGCGCTGATCCGCGCGCACCGGGCGCTCCCGCACGGCTCGAGGCGATCCACGGTCATGCTCTTGCGGTTCACGGTGGGGTCCGGATCGGCCACCGGCCAGGTGGAGCCGGGCGCCGTCGGATGCCCCACCACGTCCCGGACCACCATCTCGAACCGGGTCACGGCGATCTCCTTCACCTTCTCGGTGCCGAGCATCGACGGGGACGCTCGCTCCACGTTGGGAGCGACGAGGCCGGAGAGCAGCTCCGCCGCGCGTTCGGCCCCCCTTACCTCCAGGACCCGGGGCTCGCGGCTCACCACCAGATCCACCGACAGATTGCTGCCCGGCACCCGCTCGCCGTCGAGCACCTCGGCACCGTTGATCCGCACCGCCACCCGCTGGAGCTGCTGGGTCACGAGGGTGTTCTCGCCCTCCCGAGCGAACCCGACGTTCCACACGAACTCCTGCTCCACTCGCTGCCGGTAGGGGCGGCCTATCAAGCTGGCCTCGTTCAGCACCTTGACCGTGCGCACGAACCGCGTCCCCGGCGCCGGTGCGTAGGTGAACGTCGGGGCCACGGCCGGAGTGGTCGCGCACCCCGTGGTGACCACCGCAGCGAGGAGCCATCCACGCGCCATGACGCGACCCTCCCGGGGCCAGGGACCCTAGTCCCTGGGATGCAGCGCGCCAATGGTGGTCGATTCGCTCGACCCGGCCGTTCCCAGCAGCGTGCCCGCGGAGAGCAGAATGTGTGGTGGAACCCGGCAGCGGAGGACAAGGGATGAATCCACAGGCGTGGTGGGGAGTCGCCCTCTCGATGCTGCTGCTCGGTGCGGCTCCGCCGGGTCCCGATGCCGGGGCGGAGGCGCCTCCGGCGATGGAGCGCTACACTCTTGTCATCCTGAAGCGGCCGGCGAACGGCGGCGCGAAGGTTGCCGACCCCGAGGCGTTGCAGCGACAGCACATCGCCCATCTCCAGGCCATGGCCCGCGCCGGGAAGATGGTCGTGGCCGGCCCGTTCGACGACCAGCCGGATCCGCGGATGCGCGGCATGTGCCTCTACCGTGCACCGCTGGAGGAGGCGCGGCGGCTGGCGGAGCAGGATCCGGCGGTGAAGGCCGGTCGGCTCGAGGTCGAGATCCTGAGCTGGTGGGTGGAGAAGGGCGCCCTCACCTTTCCGATGGCGGAGGCGATGGCTCGCCCCAAGAAATAGCTCGCTCAGGGGACCGCGTCGGCCCGGGCGAGCAGCTCGGGCAGGCTTCCCGAGAGCGAGCGCGCCGGGGGCGGAGCGCAGCGGAAGGCGAACCGGCCCTCGTTCCAGCAGAGCACCTCGAAGAGCGCCGTCGCGCCGGTGTGCGCACCGCAGGCGGCGTGGACCAGCTCGCCGTCCGCGAACCATACCGAGCCGGTGCGCACCGGAGCGCGGACGTCGAGCACCCCGGTCCGGCCGGCGCGGGCGTACAGCGCCAGCACGTCCGACAGCAACGTGGTGGCGATGGTGCCCGCGCCGGCGCTCGGGACCCAGCGGCCGACCTCCGCACGAAGCCGCACCGGATCGACCGGGGCGGGGAGGTGGACGACGGGAGGAGGGAGAGCGTTGGACTCCGGTCCGTGGGTCAGCACGATGGGCACGGGTCCCCAGCGACCGCGCAGCTCGTCCACCAGGGACGGATCGGAGGAGCTCGCGGTGTCGGCCGCTGTGACGAGCACGGAGGGCCGCTCGCACGCGATCCAGCCGGCGGCGTCCCCGGGTTCCGTGGTCCCGCGCACGGCGGCGGGGCCGAAGGCGTACCGGAGCACCGCGACCGAGGCGCGGAGACGTTCTGAAGAGCCGTCGACGACCAGGATGGGACCGGGGCGGGCGCTCACGCCGGGGAAGGGAGCAGCACCCGTGCCAGCGCAGCCGGGGTGGGTGCGGCAGTGTGGTGTCCGCGGTGGCGGAGGTGCCGACGCCACCCCGGGTCAGAAGGCCGGGCGCGGATGCGCGACGAGGGTTGGCCGCCCGCCCGCGTCTGGCACGCGGCGGAGGAGCTCTGCCACGTTGCGTGCCTGCTCCGGCTGATCCCCGAGCAGCACCAGCAGCGGCGTCCCGGAGCTGCTGGCCCGCTCCAGCGCTCCCATCCCCGCGCCGGAGACGAAGAGCTCGCCGGCATGGACCACGTCCGCGAAGCGCGTAGGTCCGGGCGAACAGCCAGCTACCAGGAGGGTGAGCACCAGAAAGTGAACCCGCGGGTTTGGGCGGGACGGTAGCCTGACACCGATGGTGCTCACCCTGGCCGTCACCCTGCTCGCCGCAGCCTCGCCCGCCGATGAGTCCCGGCTCGAGGACGGGTACGCGCTCACGCTGAGCGGCGGGGTGAGCCTGGGGAGCTACGAGGCGGGACTGAACTGGACGCTGGTCCGAGTGTCCCGCAGCGACCCGCGGCTCAGCGAGATGCTGCTCCGCCGCCGGCCGCGCCTGGTGGGCGTGACCGGCGCGTCGGCGGGCAGCATCAACGCCATGCTCGTCGCCGCGATGTACTGCGAGACCGACGCCTCGGCGGCCCGGTCCAGCATCGACGACAACCTCCTGCGGAGCGCGTGGCTCGAGGTGGGGCTGGACTCGCTGCTGCCCGAGGACCCGCGCGCGTACCGCCCGGACGACGCGGTGCTGGCCTCCGCCGCGCTCGAGCCGGTCGTGGAGGACGTACGGCGGGCACTGCTCGGTGGCGGCATGAGCTTCCAGCCCGGGTGCCGGCTGCCGGTGGGCCTGACCGTCACCCGCGTTCACCCGCTGGAGCAGGACCTCGGCGGTCTCCGGGTCACCTCCCAGCGGTCCGTCCTCCCGCTGCTCCTCGACGTGGATAGCAGCGGCCGGGTGCGCTTCGAGCGGCAGCCGCTTCCCGCGGCGGTCGATGCCACCGAGAGCCGGCTGGCGCTGGCCGACGTGGCGGAGATGGGCCGGGTGGGCGTCCATCCCGAGGTGGTGCTCCAGTCGCTGCTGGCCTCGGCTGCGTTTCCGGCGGCCTTCCGCTCGCGCATCCTCTGCGAGTGCGCCGTGGACTGCGGAACGGATCCCGAGGCGACCGAGGGCACCTGTCCCGGGCCGCAGACCACGCCGCTCACCGGCCTCTCCTGTCAGGCGCACTCCGCGGCACAGGGCGGACGGGCCCTGAAGATCTGCAAGCGGCGGTTCGTGGACGGCGGCGTGTTCGACAACGCGCCGGTGGGGCTCGCGCTCGAGCAGTCGGAGGCGTTCTGGCGAGCCGCGACCCTGAAGCCGCTCACGGCGATCTTCGTGGACCCCGACATCCGCCGGTTCCAGGCCCCGCGGACCCGCGAGGCGGTCGATCGCAGCCTCCGCGGGGGCGGCGCGCTCCTCTCCTTCGCGAGCGACCTGGTCCACACCGCCCGCAACCGCGAGCTCTCCCGCGCGGCGCAGGCGGGGCGATGGAACCGGACCACCCGAAATCTCCTGTTGAGCGGGGCGGGCAACCTCCGCCGGTACAGCCAGCTGCTCGGCGAGCTGCTCGACCTCGACGGCCCGCCTCCGAGCGCCGCGCCTCCTCCCGCCCTGCATGGCACGCCCGCCGAGAGGACCCGGCTGGCGCGCACCCTGGAGAGC
>DASROG010000386.1:0-4370 GCA_035646995.1 Myxococcaceae bacterium | reverse complement strand
CCAGCCCGAGACCCACCCCGCCCACGAGGAGCGAGGGCCTCTGCGGGAGCAGCCGGGCCGCGGCCGCGCGGACCGCGAGGCCCAGCAGCACCGACGTCCCGAGCACGGCGAGCGAGAACCCGATGCCGAGGTAGCGCGGGTGGTAGGCGTTCTCCCGCACGTGCCGGACGGACGCCACCAGCAGCAAGGCGGTGAACGACGCTGCCGCCGCGCCCACCAGGGTCCGTGCCTCGGCCGAATCGCGCCAGCGGCGACTCGCCAGCGCTGCCAGGCCGGCGACCAGCGCAACCGCCAGCCACGGGAGGGCTCCCGCCTCCCAGGCCGCCGCGGCCACCCGTCCCGCGTTCTCGAGCAGGTGGCCCACGTCCAGCGAGGCCGGCGTCCGGACGTCCCGCCATCCGCGGGCCCGGACCGCGTGGTGCCATGACGTGCGCACGACCACCTCCACCAGCATCCCGAGCAGCGCCGGGAGCACGAGCAGCGCCCGCCGCCTCGCGCCGAGCCCCCGTCCCCGTCCCTCCACCAGCGCGAGCACGAGGAGGAGCGGACCGCTCACCAGCGAGGTCCAGGTGGCCAGCACTGCACCGCCCGAGGCGACGGCGAGCCAGCGCCAGCTTCGCCCGTCCTCGGCAGCGCGCCGGATGCCCCACCACGTCCAGAGGAGCGCCGGCAGCTGCCAGCCGTCGACCGTGCCCAGGTCCACGAGCACGCGCTGGAGCAGCGGACTCACCGCCGGCAGGAGAAGGAACACGGCCGCCGCGACCGGCCCGCCACGGCCCGCGAGCCCGAGCCACGGGACGAGCGCCGCCACGAACCACAGGGTCCGCACCACGTGCAGGCCGTGGGGGGTCCACGGTCGGTCGACCAGCGCCCCCACCACACGGGCCAGCAGGAACGGCCAGCTCCCGAAGCGGTCCTGACCCCAGTAGAGCCAGTCCACTGGCCCACCCGTGGCCAGGTTGGACATCAGGACCGGCACCGCGCTGTCCGAGCTGTAGAGCCCCTCCGCAGGCACGGGTCCGAGGAAGGGCAGCGCCCGGACGAGCACGATGCCCACCATCGCCCCGAGCAAGACGGCCACTGTCGCCCGCTCCGGATTCAACGAAACGCGCACGCGCACGGGGTCCGCCCGGCCTTCTATACCGGTCCTCCGGCACCGGGCCGAGCGCCGCGCCGACCCCACCGCCCCCTACTTGTAAATTTTCGACGCAAGGCGGCGTAACCCTGCGGTGTACAAGCGCAATCGTTTGTAAATCTCGCGATCGGCTGCTACAGCCGGGGCGTGGGCCCTCCGGTTTCGGGGCCTCTTCGGATGAACGAGAGCAGCCTCAACGCCAGCGTCGGACTCAAGCTCCGGACTCTGCGCCTGCAGCGGCACGTGAAGCAGTCGGACGCAGCCCGCGACCTCGGCGTGTCCCCCGCGTACCTGAACCTCATCGAGAAGGGGAAGCGGGTGATGCCCTTCCCCCTCCTGTGGAAGGCGCTCCGCTACTTCGACCAGGACCCCGAGCAGTTCATGGGCTCGCTCGGGCAGGGACCGGTCGACGAGACGCTCGCCAAGTTGCTCGATGAGCCGCTCCTCAAGTCGCTGGAGATCGATCCCGAGGACCTCCAGCACCTCTCCGCGGAGCCGAAGCTCGCCGGCACGGTGGCCGCGCTGTTCAACCTCTACAAGAACACCCGGACCCAGCTGGAGAAGCTCGCCGCGCAGCAGAGCACCGGCACCGGGGCCGGGGCCGGGGGGATGCAGGGCGCAGACGTCCCGCTCGACTACTCGCCCTTCGACGAGGTGTCGGACTTCCTCCAGGCGAAGCGCAACTGGTTCCCGGAGCTCGAGGAGCAGGCGGAGCGGCTCCGGCGAGAGTTCTCGCTGGACCGGCAGGTGACCTCGCACCAGCTGGTGAAGCTCCTGGCCGACCGCTTCGGCTACCGGGTGGAGTTCGCGCCCGGGGCCGCGGGCAGCTCGGTGGTGCGCCGTCTCGACCACGAGACCCAGACGCTCACCCTCTCGCCCGCCCTCACCGAGCAGCCGCTGAAGTTCCAGCTCGCGACCTCCATCGGCCTGCTGGTGATGGACCGCGACCGGCTGCTGGAGTCCATCCTCGGCGGGACCCGGACCCGGCACGCCGAGACCCCCAAGCTCATCAAGGTCAACCTCGCGAACTACTTCGCCGGTGCGCTGGTCCTCAACTACGGGGACTTCTTCCGGGAGGTGCAGCGGACCCGCTACGACGTGGAGCTGCTGAGCCAGATCTTCGGCACCACCTACGAGACGGTGGCTCACCGGCTCTGCAACCTGAGCGACCCCAAGCAGCTCGGCGTGCCCTTCCACTTCCTCCGGGCGGACCTCGCGGGGAACATCAGCAAGCGCTACAGCGGCGACGGGCTCAAGTTCGCCTCCGGCGGCTCGTGCGGGAAGTGGGCGGTGCACCTGGCCTTCCTGAACCCGTCGCAGCTCACGCGGCAATACTCGATGATGCCGGACGGGACGACGTACTTCTGCTTCGCCAAGGTGCAGCTCCAGCCGATCGGCGGCTCCATCGTGCACGGGACCGCGTACAGCATCGGGCTGGGGACGAACGCCGAGAACGCCCAGTTCCTCGCCTACGGCCTGCCCACCACGGACCTGAGGCGCGATGCGGTTCCCACCGGGATCGGCTGCCGCTTCTGCGAGCGCACCGACTGCAACCAGCGCGCGGCCGCGAGCTACCGCTTCGCCTTCTCCTTCGACGAGTACACCAAGAAGGACTGCTTCTTCTCTCCGCTGCTGGTTCACGAGGCCGGAAAGGACGCCGGCTCGCGCCGGCGCCGCGACGGCGACTGACCCCACCCATGCCCGACTCTTCCCGTCCGCGATTCGCCCTGGCCTCCGGGGCGCCTGCCGGAACCCGCGCCGACGTCCTGGTCCTCTTCGCCGAGGAGGCGCCGCGTCCCAACGGCGCCGTGGCGGAGGTGAACCAGGCCCTGGCTGGACAGCTGATCCGCGCCGCGACCGAGGAGGGCTTCAAGGGGAAGGCGGACCAGACCTTCGCCCTCCACACCCACGGGAAGCTGCCCGCGTCCAGGGTGGTCCTGGTGGGCATCGGGCCCCGGGAGAAGACCGACGCCGAGGCGCTGCGCCAGGCGGCGGGGCGCGCGGTGAAGGCGGCCCAGCGGCTCCGGGCCCGCTCGGTGGCGATGGCCGTGCCGGGCAACCCCGCCGACACCCTGGGCCCGGTGGCCGAGGGCGCGGCTCTGGGTGCCTACCGCTTCGACCAGTACCGCACCGAAGGGCGTGAAGAGCGGGTGGCGCTGGAGGCAGTGCGCCTGCTCCTCCCCGACGGCGCGGCGCGCTCGCGGGCGCTGGACGACGCGCTGGAGCGGGTCCTCCACGTCACGGACGCCGCGAACTTCGCGCGGACGCTGGTGAACGAGCCCGCCGGCCGCCTGACGCCCGAGGCGCTGGCGGAGGAGGCCTCGCGGGCGGCGAAGGGGCACGGCCTCGAGGTCCGGGTGAGCGGGCCGCGGGAGCTGAAGAAGCTGCGGATGGGGATGTTCTCCGCCGTGGGCCAGGGGAGCCAGAACACGCCGCGGCTCATCGAGATCAGCTACCGGCCGAGGAAGGCGTCCGAGGCCCGGGCCCGCCCGGTCGCGCTGGTGGGCAAGGCCATCACCTTCGACTCCGGGGGACTGTCGCTGAAGTCCGCGGAGAACATGGCGGACATGAAGAGCGACATGGCAGGGAGCGCGGCGGTGCTGGGGGCGCTCCAGTTCGCCGCCGAGCTCGCCCCGCCGTTCCCGGTGCTCGGCTACCTCGGCGCTGCGGAGAACATGCCCAGCGGCGCCGCGTACCGGCCAGGCGACATCCTGGTCTCCCGGCTGGGGAAGACGGTCGAGGTGACCAACACCGACGCCGAGGGCCGGCTGGTCCTGGGAGACGTGCTGGCCTACGCGGTGGAGCAGAGGCCGGCGGCGCTCGTCGACCTGGCGACGCTCACCGGTGCGTGCGTGGTGGCCCTCGGCCACTGGGTGGCCGGACTCTTCTCCAACGACCACGCGCTCGCCGACGAGCTGCTCTCCGCCGCCGCCCGTGCCGGTGAGTCGTTCTGGCGCCTTCCGCTGGTGGATCTCCAGAAGGAGACGCTGCGCTCCGACGTCGCCGACATGAAGAACCACGGCGACCGCTGGGGCGGGGCGATCAGCGCGGCCATCTTCCTCCGCGAGTTCGTGGGTGACGCGCCCTGGGCGCACCTGGACATCGCGGGCCCGGCGCTCGCCCCGCGCGAGCGCGGCTACCTGGGCAAGGGTGCGACGGGGATCGGCGTCCGGACGCTCGCCGAGTTCCTGGAGAAGCGCGCCCGCCTCGGGCGGTAGGGCCCGCCGGGTGCACC